>CAYLIT010000007.1:3868-11636 GCA_964383835.1 uncultured Eubacteriales bacterium | reverse complement strand
CGACCGGCGGTAACGACACCACCACCGACGGTGACGGCACCACCACCGGCGGTAACAACACCACCACAAGCGGTAACAACACTACCACAAGCGGTAACACCACCACGAGTGGTAACAACACCACCACGAGCGGTAACAACACCACCACGAGCGGTGACACCACCACCGGCAGTAACACCACCACGACCACACCCAGCACTCAGGAAGAGGCTAATCAGAACTATGTAGCTTCCATGAAGTACGATATGTCCAATAACCCCCTGGTGTTCGAAGGTAAGGCGGCAAACACCGGTTACGAGCTGAGCTTCGATATCGACACCACCGGCTTCGTAAAGAACAACATCAAGGTGGCGGATCTGAAGGGTAAGACTCTGAACCTGATCACCGGCGTTATGTACGGTGTCTTTGAGTTCAAGAACGAAAAGGGTGAGTATAAGTCCGAATGGGATTGGTTCGATGCGTGTAAAGATCTTTACGGCCTCAACATTAAGTACACCAAGTCCCGTTTCGATAAGGCTGACTCGCAGGCGCTGACCTTCATGAACGCCGGTAAGGCTCTGGATATCATCGCTACTCACGTAGGCGGCTTCCCCACCTACCTGAACCTGTCCAGAGCGTTGGATCCCTACATCAACATCCAGAACATCGGCAACTCTCCCGGTGTCTGCGAGATGACGCTGGAGCAGTCCAAGTGGGGCGGCACCTATCGTTGTATCTCCGCCATCGGCGCAGTCAACGTGCTGTGGTATAATCAGTCCCTGGTGGAGCAGTTCAACCTGCAGGATCCCCACACCCTGTGGGAGGAGGGCAACTGGAACTGGGATACCTATGCTTCCTTCATGAAGTCCGTTCCCAAGACCACTCCCGAAGGTAAGACTCTCTATTCCTTCCATCAGTGCGACGGCGATATTTGGTATTCTTGGGCGCTGACCAACGGCGTTAACCCCCTCGAGATCGATACCACGTCCAGCACTCCCAACATCATCAATAACTGGCTGGATTCCAAAACGCTGGCCGCTTGGGAATTCATTTCCAGCGTCAACAAGGCTACCAATTACGGCGGCACCTTCAGCAACCTGTACTCCGACGGTACCGTTCTGATGCACGACGCTACCAACATGAACCCCAACTTCGATAACACCGAATACGGTAAGACTCATAAGTACAACTGGGTACCCTGGCCTGCAGCAACCACCGCTACCGGTCGTTGCATCGCCTTCAACTACGGCTTCACCCAGATGCTGGCAAGAAAGATGAAGACTGAGTCCAACGCTCCCTACGCCGTGAAGTTTATGGAGATGTGGGCCACCCGTTTCTGCGAGGCCAACTACGACTTCCTCAGCCAGAACACCAGTATCGCTATGAGCTACAAAGAAAAGAAGGAGCACTTCGAATTCTGCGTAAACAACACCTACTTTGCATTGCAGAAGGTTGCTCACCAGATGATCACCGGCGATAACGCCACGGTCAGAAACCAGTGGCTGAAGTCCTTCTACAATGCTCAGTACAACATCACCACCGAGACCAACACCGTAAAGAACATCATCGACCAGTCCATCAAGGATTGCCTGGCCTTCGGTACCTGATAACTCAAATCTCACCCCTCTCATCCGAGAGGGGTGATTTTTTATGCACAAAATTCCCAATAATTCGCCCTTTACAAAACGATCTCCTTGTTTTTTGTTCAAAATCACGGCTCTATGTAACAGTTTTGTTACAAATCGTCAATTGTGTTGCAATCCCGAATATGTTTTATTATAATAAAATTGTAAGAACAGGATGCAACAGTATCCGATCGGAAAGGAGAGATGAACTTGAAAAAATTCTGTAAGATCCTGGCTGTGATCATGGCAGTATTGATGCTGGTCACTATGGCAACGGCGTGCAAAAACAGCGACGATAACGAGCTCGACGATATTTTCACCACCTCCGGTGGCGAAGTCAACGGCGAGACTACCGATCCCTCCGTCGAAACCCCCTCCGGCGGCTCGTCCGAGGACGATACTCCCGGTGGAGACGGTTCCGAGGACGACGGTACTGTCGAAGGAAAAAAACCTTCCGGTGGCGGCGACGGTTCCTCTGATGATGACGGTGAAACCCCCACCGATGGCGGCGATGACTCTTCCGAAACTCCCACCACCAAGGAAGAAGTCATCGAACAGTACGACTCCACTAAAAAGTACAATATGGATAACAACCCCCTGGTGTTCGAAGGTAAAGCGGCAAACACCGGTTACGAGCTGAGCTTCGATATCGACACCACCGGCTTCGTAAAGAACAACATCAAGGTGGCGGATCTGAAGGGTAAGACTCTGAACCTGATCACCGGCGTTATGTACGGTGTCTTTGAGTTCAAGAACGAAAAGGGTGAGTATAAGTCCGAATGGGATTGGTTCGATGCGTGTAAAGATCTTTACGGCCTCAACATTAAGTACACCAAGTCCCGTTTCGATAAGGCTGACTCGCAGGCGCTGACCTTCATGAACGCCGGTAAGGCTCTGGATATCATCGCTACTCACGTAGGCGGCTTCCCCACCTACCTGAACCTGTCCAGAGCGTTGGATCCCTACATCAACATCCAGAACATCGGCAACTCTCCCGGTGTCTGCGAGATGACGCTGGAGCAGTCCAAGTGGGGCGGCACCTATCGTTGTATCTCCGCCATCGGCGCAGTCAACGTGCTGTGGTATAATCAGTCCCTGGTGGAGCAGTTCAACCTGCAGGATCCCCACACCCTGTGGGAGGAGGGCAACTGGAACTGGGATACCTATGCTTCCTTCATGAAGTCCGTTCCCAAGACCACTCCCGAAGGTAAGACTCTCTATTCCTTCCATCAGTGCGACGGCGATATTTGGTATTCTTGGGCGCTGACCAACGGCGTTAACCCCCTCGAGATCGATACCACGTCCAGCACTCCCAACATCATCAATAACTGGCTGGATTCCAAAACGCTGGCCGCTTGGGAATTCATTTCCAGCGTCAACAAGGCTACCAATTACGGCGGCACCTTCAGCAACCTGTACTCCGACGGTACCGTTCTGATGCACGACGCTACCAACATGAACCCCAACTTCGATAACACCGAATACGGTAAGACTCATAAGTACAACTGGGTACCCTGGCCTGCAGCAACCACCGCTACCGGTCGTTGCATCGCCTTCAACTACGGCTTCACCCAGATGCTGGCAAGAAAGATGAAGACTGAGTCCAACGCTCCCTACGCCGTGAAGTTTATGGAGATGTGGGCCACCCGTTTCTGCGAGGCCAACTACGACTTCCTCAGCCAGAACACCAGTATCGCTATGAGCTACAAAGAAAAGAAGGAGCACTTCGAATTCTGCGTAAACAACACCTACTTTGCATTGCAGAAGGTTGCTCACCAGATGATCACCGGCGATAACGCCACGGTCAGAAACCAGTGGCTGAAGTCCTTCTACAATGCTCAGTACAACATCACCACCGAGACCAACACCGTAAAGAACATCATCGACCAGTCCATCAAGGATTGCCTGGCCTTCGGTACCTGATCTTGAAGATTTCCCCTCTCCCTCAGGAGAGGGGATTTTTTGCTCAAAAGGCAGAAAAAAACGCAATTTTTCCGTCGTGATTTTTAACAAAAATTTCACTAAAAAATTATTGGTTTTTCACAAACTCGCAAACTTTCTCCGAACATTTCAATAAATCTCTTGCATCTTGTTCTATTATTATATATAATATAAAGCAGAATAAAAGGGTAAGTCCCCTGTTTGAGATGGAGGTAAACGAATGAGAACCTTTAGAAGTTTGCTGGCTGCGGTTCTGGTGGTCGTGATGACCGCCTGCCTGAGCGTTTCTGCCTTTGCTGCATACGAAGAGATCGTCTACGAAGATGTCAGCGAAATGTACGGCACCACGCTTGCCGGCGTCAATACCGTGTATATCAAGTTTGTCGATAAGCTGGGCATTATTCCCAGTTATAACGACGGCACCTTCAATCCCACCGGTACCGTATCCCGTGGGGATGCGTTGCGTATCGCGTATCGGATGCTTCATTACGATTACGATGAATTGGCAGACTATGCCAATACCAACACCGATTTCGATGAAAGCACCGACGGCGGTGATATCAACGACGTACATACCCTCAAGCCTTATATCGCTTGGGCGCAGGACTATCAGCTGATCAGCGCCGAGTACGTACCCGAAAAGAAGTTTGAGCCTACTAAGGATATCAGCGGTGAAGAGTTCATCACCCTGATCGCCAAGGTCCTCAGCATCGCAGACGGTACCAGCACCGCCGCCGATTACGAGACCACCCTGGAAACGGTTCTGATGGATTCCGAGTTGGATACCTCCATAGAGTCCGTGAACCGTGAGCAGGCGGCTGTGATCGTGGCCCGCGCCATGATGTACGATGCCGAGTACGGCGACATCAGCGAGGAAATGTACTCCTACTTCACCGAGTATGATCTCAACTGCCTGGCTACCAAGGTCTACGGCTGCTGCGATACCGAGCTGATCATCCGTGCTACCAAGCAGCGCCCCATGGATTATGAAGACATCACCGCCGACGTTCTGTTCTCCAACGGCGTGCAGGTAGATATGGATGCCGACATGAGCGAATACATCGGCTGGCCTCTCGAGATCGTCTTCCTGGATAAGGATGGCTCCGGCACCTTCACTCAGGACGAAGAGCTGATCACCTATCAGTTTGTTTCTCCTTGGGTTAACAAGATCACCCTTTCCGAGCTGACCGTCAGCAGCTTCACCGCTCTGACCGGTACCTCCTCTGCAGGTGAGACCTTCAAGATCCAGTCCAACTCGCTGCTCTATCTCAACGATCAGCTCTGGCCCTTGAACAATACTTACGATCTGACCGCTTTGGTCGACTATATCGAGTTTGCCCCCAATACCACCACCAAGCCGGCTTCCATTATTACCAACCGCCCGAATCTGACCTTCACCTTCCTGCGGTACAGTACTTCTGAAAACGCCGAAGTGGTCTTCGCAAACGAGTGGATCCCCGGTAAGATCATGACCGTTACCGATAATTACATCTCGGTCTACAGCTACTACGACAATCAGACCTACATCTTCGACGATAACTACGTTGAGATGAGCAAGCTGGCCAATCCCTCCTCCGGCGACTATGTAAACTTCTACATTGCCGGTGATCGGTTGCACCTCACCGTAGGTACCACGATGGAATTCGCTGAATGTAATTCCACCATCGTGGCAGAGGAACCCGCCGTTTCCGGCGTAAGTGAGGGCGGTTCCACCACCAACTTCTCCCGTCACCTCTTCTATAATACCGGCTCCAAGACTCCCGAGCAGATCACCGGTCCCGCCGTTGTGATTTTGGAAGAGACCGGTAAATACTATTTGGCGGTTGAAGAAGTAAAGGCTACCAAGGAAGCCGCTATCGTTATCGATGCGGTAGACCTCAACGCTGCCGATCCCACCGCTGTGGATGTCAAGGCTACCGTGCTGGCTACCGGCGAGGCGCTGGAGCTGACCACAAAGGTAGATAATATCGCTACCATCACCGGTACCATCAACGTTGGTGATTACTACACCTTCTACGAGACCGCTGATGAAGAGATCATGATGGATGCCATCGATCCCATCGAGATGAACGTGATCGAAACGGAAGATTACTTCATTACCAAGGGTGGTAAGAAGTATCTCAAGACCGAGACCTTCGTTTCCGATAGTGATACCTTCTATAACGGTAATGCTACCCTGTTGCTTGACCGTTACGACGGTGTATGGGGCGTCAAGGCCGCATAACAAAAACCTTTATGTGCGGAAGGCGAAAGCCTTCCGCACTTTTATTGAGAAGTCTTTTGTATTAAAATTGGAGGAAATTATGAGTGAAAAAAGAAGTAGCTTCACCGGCAAGATCGGCTTCGTTTTAGCGGCGGCCGGCTCTGCTGTCGGCTTGGGTAATATCTGGCGTTTTCCGTACCTGGCGGCAAAATACGGCGGCGGTATCTTCCTGCTGACCTATATTTTGCTGGCATTGACCTTCGGCTTTGCCCTGATGTGTGCCGAGATCGCTATTGGTCGTAAGACCGGGAAGAGTGCCATCGAAGCCTTTGGCGATCTGAATAAAAAGTATTCCTTTATCGGCGTTCTTGCTTCGTTGGTTCCCATCATTATTTTGCCGTACTATTCGGTCATCGGCGGCTGGGTGACCAAGTATATCGTGGTCTTTGCTTCCGGCCAGGGTGGTGCGGCAGCTGATAGTGCCTATTTCGGCGATTTTATCGCAAAGACCGCGGAGCCGTTGGTCTATTTTCTGATCTTTATGGGTGTAACTGCACTGATCGTTCTCTTCGGCGTTGAAAAAGGAATCGAAAAGGTCAGCAAGTTTATGATGCCGGTGCTGATTATCATGATTATGGGAATCACCATCTATGTCATGTGTCAGCCCGGTATCGGCTCCGGCGTTCTGGATTATATCCTGCCTAATTTCAACGAATTTTCCATCAATACCGTGCTCGGCGCCATGGGGCAACTGTTCTATTCCATGTCCCTGGCTATGGGTATTATGATCACCTACGGCTCCTATATGAAAAAGGATAACCATATTGAAAGCTCTGTTCACCAGATCGAATGGTTCGATACCGGTGTCGCGGTGATGAGCGGTTTGATGATCGTTCCTGCCGCCACTGCCTTTGGCGACGGCGTATCCGCCCCCGGCCCCGGTCTGATGTTTTCTACTCTGCCTGCGGTGTTTGATAAAATGCCCGGCGGTCATGTGGTAGGTGCAGTCTTTTTTCTTCTGGTGCTGTTCGCCGCCCTTACCTCTTCCATCTCCTTGATGGAGACCATTGTCTCCATCTTCTGCGATAAATTCGGTTGGAACCGTAAGCTTACCTGCCTGATCGTATTCCTCGGTTGTCTGGCATTGGGTATTCCCTCCTCTTTGGGCTTCGGACTTTGGAAGAATGTGACCCCCCTCGGCATGGATCTGCTCACCTTCTTCGATTTCATCAGCAACAGCGTGCTGATGCCCATCGTTGCATTGCTGACCTGTCTCTTTGTGGGTTTTGTGATCAAGCCTGCAACCTTGGTTGAAGAGATCGAGCAGAGCGGTAAATTTAAGGCTAAAAAGCTCTTTGCCGTTATGATTAAGTATGTGGCACCCATCTGCATCGTACTGATCCTGATCTCTTCGATCCTTGATGCAACCGGTATTATGAAGATCTGATCTCCCGACTGTATTGCAGATCCCCGATGTTCTTTTGGAACATCGGGGATTTTTTATATTGCTTTCAAGTTCCCATTTTTTCACATCTTGCATAGAATGAAAGGAGAGTGATTCTCGATATTTTAAAAGGAGCGAACTGACCATTGAATATTTATAGACCCAATGAATGCAAATGCGAAAAGCATTCTTGCTCTTGCTGTGAGCCTTGCTGTCCTCCGGGCATCCCCGGTCCTCGCGGCGCTACAGGCGCTACCGGACCCCAGGGTATCCAGGGTGTCCAGGGCGTTGAAGGCCCGCAGGGAATCCCCGGTGTTACGGGCCCTACCGGCCCCATCGGCGCTACCGGCCCCAGCGGCGCTACGGGTGCTACGGGCGCAATAGGCCCCACCGGCGCTACAGGCGTTGCAGGTGCTACGGGCGCAATAGGCCCCACCGGCCCCACCGGCCCCATCGGTGCTACGGGTGCTGCAGGTGCTACGGGCGCAACGGGCCCCACCGGCGCTACGGGCGTTGCAGGTGCTACGGGTGCTACGGGCGCAATAGGCCCCACCGGCGCTACAGGCGTTGCAGGTG
>CAYLIT010000007.1:0-3768 GCA_964383835.1 uncultured Eubacteriales bacterium | reverse complement strand
GTGCTACGGGCGCAATAGGCCCCACCGGCCCCACCGGCCCCATCGGTGCTACGGGCGCTGCAGGTGCTACGGGCGCAATAGGCCCCAGCGGCCCCACCGGCGCTACGGGCGTTGCAGGTGCTACGGGCGCAACGGGCCCCATCGGTGCTACGGGTGCTGCAGGTGCTACGGGCGCAACGGGCCCCACCGGCCCCATCGGTGCTACGGGCGCTGCAGGTGCTACGGGCGCAACGGGCCCCACCGGTCCTACCGGCGCTACGGGAGCCACCGGTGCTACGGGTGCTACGGGTGCTACCGGCCCCGCTTTGGTAACCGACGTTCTGACGGCGGTAGACGCCGACGAACAGACCACCGCCGAAGATGAGGCAATTACTTTCGGCACCACCCCGGTCATCGTAGGAACCTCTGTTTCCCATGCGGATGGCTCTGCTGATTTTGTGGTGAACGAAGAGGGCATCTACCTGGTGATCTTCAGCAGCCTGGTCTCTCCCGGCACGGCGACCTCTATCCCAAATACGCTGATCCTTCGTCTGTTGCAGGATGAGGAAGAGGTCCCCGGCGGCGTGACCCAGCACGTCTTCCTGGCTACCGGCGAGATGAACGACATGTCCTTCAGCATCCCGGTGCCGGTGACGGAGGATCCGACCACCCTGACGGTGGTTGCCGACGCCCCAGGCTTCGATCTGGAGAACACCACCCTGAGCATCATTCGCATCGGCGATACCACCGTATAAAAAAGGCCTGCCCGCTGTTTTAACCGCGGGCAGGCTCTACTCTGTGAGGCTTTTATGGCAACCGTCAGTCTTTGTATGATCGTTAAAAACGAAGAGGCGGTGCTGGAGCGTTGCCTGCGCTCTGCCGCCCCTGCGGTAGACGAGATCATCATCGTTGATACCGGCAGTACCGATCGTACCCGCACCATCGCCCGGCAGTTTACCGATCGGGTCTATGATTTCGCCTGGGTCGATGATTTTTCCGCCGCCCGCAACTTTTCCTTTTCCAAAGCCACCATGGACTATTGTATGTGGCTGGATGCAGACGATATCCTGTCCGAACCTGCCTGTCGTGCCCTGT
The DNA here is from genome assembly GCA_964383835.1 of uncultured Eubacteriales bacterium. GTDB lineage: Bacteria > Bacillota > Clostridia > Oscillospirales > QAKW01 > QAKW01. The sequence continues at coordinate 2,694 of CAYLIT010000007.1, read as the reverse complement.
GCGCTCTCAAAAAAGAACTCACCTGCGACGTGGTGATGATGCCCTACCAAAGCGGGGCGGTCACCTTTTATCGGGAGCGTCTTTTACGCCGAGCGGCGGGCTTTCACTGGGAGGGCGCCGTCCACGAGGTCATCACCCCCCACGGCACGGTGTTGTATTGTGAGATCCCCATTACCCATCAAAAAGAGCAGGTCTCCGATCCCACTCGTAATCTGCGCATCTACGAAAAGCTACTGCGCGAGGGGCGGTCTTTGGCTCCCAGGGATCGTTTCTATTATGCACGGGAACTGACCTACCATGGCCGTGATATTGAGGCGATAACTCATTTTGAGGGTCTTCTGAAAAGCGGTGAGGGCTGGATCGAAAACCTCCTGGAGACCTGCCGTCTGCTGTCCGCCTGCTACTGCCGACTCGGGCAACGTCGCAAGGCTTTTTCTGCCCTCTGCCATGGCTTTACCCTGGATGCACCCCGCCCGGAGCTGTGCTGTGACCTGGGGGATCTTTTTCTGCAAAAGGGCGATCCCTCCACCGCCGCCTATTGGTATCAAGCCGCCTTCGGATGTCCCCGCCGGGAGCAAGTCGGCGGCTTTACCGAGCCGGATCGAAGCGGCGTTTATCCCGCTCTGCAGCTGTGCGTTTGTTGCTGGCAGATGGGGGAGAGGGAGCAGGCCGAAGCCTGGAATGAGACCGCTTGTACCTTCGCCCCCGACCACCCCTCTGTACTTGCAAACCGCCTGTTTTTTGCACAAAAAAACCGCCCATAACATGGGCGGTCCTTTAATTATTCCTCGTTAGCTTCGTCCTCTTCGGTGAAGTCGTTCTCAAACGCTAAGTTTGCAGGGGCGATGGCTGCCTTTTTCTTGGCGATGTGCTTCAGCACCAGGATGGTGGCGGTCACTGCCGCGGTAACGCTTAAAAGAACGGATACCAGGACGATGATTCGATTTTTTTTCATACTACAAAGACCCCTTTCAAAACTGTTACTAACAGTTTACCATAAAATTTGACGAAAATCAATCCTTTTTCGGTTCTTTAAAAATGAAGAATTGGTAAAGAATAAAGAAGAAGATCTCTAAAAGCGCTTTGCCGACGTAGGTGATCAGCGCACCGCCGCTGAGCAAGCCCTCCAGCAGAATGATCAGCTGGTAGAGCAGCCAGGTGGCAACGGTGACCGCCATCACGGCGATCATCATCTGGCGGGCGGTGTAAAAGAAGCCGGTTCCCGCCTCCCGGTAAGCCCAATACTTCAAGGCATAAAAGAACAGCAAAAACCGCACCACCTGAGGCAACAGGATGGCGCCGCCGTTCCCGGGTATGACCCGCTCCAGCACGAACTGAACCAGCGCCGTCACCAGGGCGGCGGTAATATAGCGGATGACCTCACCCTTGTGGGCTATGAGATAATCGTAAAACCGATCGGCATATTGATGGGGCTGGCGTTTTTTAATAGGCTTTGACATATGCTTCCCCTCCTTGTACTATTATTCTACCACATAAATGGGCAGATGAAAAGGGCTACATTAAAAAAATGCAGCCCCTCTCACCAAACAAAAGAGAAATATGAAAAGTGCGCAGACTGATCTGCAACAATCGTTATTATAGCAAGGAAATATGAAAATAGTGTGAACGCATCGTGAAATGGCAGAAAAGAAAGTATGAATTGACTTTTTTGCCGGAAAAGAGTATACTATTGTCAGTAATATAATAAAAGGAAGTGTTTACAATGGGTTGTACACACAATTGTGGAACCTGCTCCTCTGCCTGCTCCGGTAAGGGAGAGCCCGAAAGCTTGATGGAAAAGCCACACGAGCTGAGCAATATTAAAAAAATCATCGGTATCGTTTCCGGTAAGGGCGGTGTCGGTAAGAGCATGGTCACCTCTTTGGCGGCTGTCGCCATGCAAAGAAGAGGGTATCAGACCGCCATTTTGGACGCCGAGATCACCGGTCCCTCCATCCCCAAGGCCTTCGGCCTGAAGGGGAAGGCCCAGTCCGACGGTACTGCCCTGTATCCCGTCTTCTCCAAGATGGGCACCCAAGTCATGTCGGTCAACCTGCTGCTGGAGGATGAAAATTCTCCCGTCGTATGGCGCGGCCCGGTCATCGCCGGCGCGGTCAAGCAGTTCTGGACCGACGTGGTGTGGAACGACGTGGACTATATGTTTGTGGATATGCCTCCGGGCACCGGAGACGTCCCCCTCACCGTATTTCAATCTCTGCCCATCGACGGCATCATCGTGGTTACCTCTCCTCAGGATCTGGTCTCCATGATCGTCACCAAGGCAGTCAAGATGGCCGAGATGATGAATATCCCCATCCTGGGCATCGTGGAAAATTACAGCTACCTCAGCTGCCCCGATTGCGGCAAGGAGATCAAGGTCTTCGGCGAGAGCCATGTGGAGGAGGTCGCCGAAAAGCACGGCCTGCAGGTGCTGGCCAAGCTGCCCATCGACCCCGAGCTGGCCTCCCTTTGCGATAAGGGAATGATCGAGCTGTACGAGGGTGAATATGCAGAGCCCATTGCCGATCGTTTAGACGTTCAATAAAATATAAAAAATGCTCACTTAGGTGAGCATTTTTATCAGACTGTCAAAAAACCACTGTTTTCAGTAAGCGAAAACAGTGGTTTTTCTGTATAATGGGCAAAAAATGGTGAAAATCTGTTGAAAAACGGAGTTCTTCCAACTCCAAATTG
>CAYLIT010000006.1:0-22935 GCA_964383835.1 uncultured Eubacteriales bacterium | reverse complement strand
TGGGATCTACCATTCGGTTATTGATCGCCTTGTTGAGAATATGTTCAAAAATCTCAACGGATAACTCTGCCGGAAATCTTTTGCAAAAGGCATAGCTTACCGTTGCAAAGTGGGGAATCTTATCTACGAGGCTATATCCTAAAAACCATCTGTATGCTATATTTACTTCTATTTCTTGATGGGTTTTCCGCAATGAGGGTATTCCGAAAAGATGTTGGATGAGTACCATCTTTATGAGTACGACCGGATCTGTACCGGGTCTGCCGTTGTCATGGCAGTAGTACGGCTCTAAGCGTTCATACAGCCATTCATAATCCATCACTCTTTCTACCTTCCGAAGCAAGTGATTTTGAGGCACTAAGCCCTCTATATCTACGAACATTACTTCGTTTCTTGCATCTTTTTTCCATCCTTCCATAAATTCACCCCCGTTTCTTCTATTATACCAGAAATGGGGGTGTTTGTATAGTTTTTTGACAGTCTGAGGAAAAGGTGTGTGGAAAATCCACACACCTTTTTTAACTTAGCCCTCGTATTCGGTTTCAAATTCCTTCCAGGGAACGTTGATGACCGCCTCATCCTCCAACAGCTCTTTAATGTGCCTGAGCAGCGGAAAGTCCTTCATATCGATCTTACCAAGTGCGGCAAGCTGCTCTACCGCCTTGGCGGTACGGCGGCTGATGACCACCCCTTCCATGGTGATGCCGGGAAGCTGCTCCATCGACTGGTTGTAGGTATAGCCCTGACCCAGCAAGGCGCCAAGCTTGCGGTTTCTGCCGCCGAATACCGTTACGTAAAGGTCGCCGAGACCCACGAAGATGTTGCGCTCTGCCGTGCTGTCGAAGGCATCCAGCAGAAGATACATCTCACGGGAGGCCTGCATAAACAAGCCCGCCTGGGAATTATAGTGCTCAAACACCTTGCCCTCCCGCTTATAGGAAAGACCGATGGCCAACGCAACGCCCAACGCATAGGCGTTTTTCAATGCCACCGCACATTCCACCCCGTGAACGTCGGTGGAAAGACTGATGTGATAATAATCCGTTTCAAACAGGCTCTTCAACCAACGCAGCGTCTCCATATCCGGTCCGCAGAACACCACCTCGGTGGGATCCTGCACCGCAAGCTCATAGGAGGTGCAGGGCCCGCCTACCGCATAAATCTTCAGATTTTTATCGGTAAACCGTTGCATATATTCGGGGTAGGAGATCAGATGCCCTTTATTCTCGCCATCGTCGATCATACCCTTGGAAATAGAGAGCAGAGGAGTCTCCTCCGGTAGCTTCGGGATGACGTTCTCGCAGAACCAATCCATCCCGAAGGAAGAAACGCCGCAGATGATCAGATCCGCATCCTTGATGCACCCTTCCATCTCCTCAATATAGTGAAAAGAAACCGAAGAAGGCATCACGAAGGGTTCGTCCACTCCGTTGGTATCGTTGTTTTTTCTGTACAAGGAAAGGGTCAAATGCTCGTTTGTTTTCTTGCCGTGCTCAATTATATCGTTATCGAGGGGAGAGCCCACCAAGCGAATGGTGTGTCCGTTGTGCGCCGCCGGAAAGGTGATGGCGGAGCCCATCATACCGGAGCAGATTACCGTAATGATTGCCATAGTTCTACCTCCTTATTGACAATAATGTTGTCTGGTGTTATTATAGCATTAAACAATCATTTCGAGCAACGTACGCCACGCTATTTGAGCAAATAATCACAAATATGAGCGTTATGCCGATAAAAAGGTGACCAAATGAGCATTGAGAGAGAAAAACAGATCCTTGAAATTTTGCTGAAAGAAAAAAAGGTCAGTGTAGAGCAGCTGGCCCGCGCTTTATTTGTCAGCGAGCCTTCCATCCGGCGCGATCTTCAAAGCCTTGAAAAGCAAAACCTGATCAAGCGCATTCACGGCGGAGCGACGCTGGAAGAGACGGCGCTTTCGAAAAACAAGATCCCGTTTTTGATCAGAGAATACGAGCAAAGCAGCGCAAAAGCCTTGATTGCACAAAAAGCAATCGACCTGATCCACGATAACGACGTTCTTTTTTTGGACGCTTCCACAAGCTGTTATTATCTGATCCCGTTTCTTGCGTCCAAAAGAAATTTGACGGTGATTACAAACGGCGTGAGAGCGTTGACGAAATTGGCCGAATACGGCATCAACACCGTCTCAACGGGCGGCGCCCTTGTGAATAGCTGTCTGGCGCTGGTTGGCGAGGAAGCCTATAAGACCATCGAAACGTATAACGCCGACGTTGCGTTGTTTTCCTGCCGGGGCGTTTCCGAGGACGGATATCTGACGGACATTGCCCCCGAAGAAAACAACGTGAGAAAGAAAATGATCAAGCACGCAAAGAGATCCTACCTGCTCTGTGCAAGTGAAAAATGCGGCAAAAGCTATTTCCACAACCTATGCCACAAAGATGAAATTACGGGAATCATCCACGAATAAAACAAATAGGAGAGCACCATGAAGGAATTACATCCCATCCAAAAGACCTACGATTACGAGGGCGTATCCCCTGCCGAAATAAACGTAAAGAAATTACGGGAAATCCTGAAGAAAAACGGCGTTTTTCTTCCCTTTTAACAGAGGCATAAGTATGATCCGTATCAAAGAATTTACCGAAGAACACCTGCCAAAGTACTATAAAAGACTGAACGAGCACCTGGAAATGATCATGCTGTGGCGCGGTCTGCAGTATAAAGCCGAGGCAGGCTCCACCCGTAGCGAAAAGGGCTATCAGATCATCGCCAGATCCGCCGCAGGCAGAATCGCCCGTGCGCTGGGCTACGATAGGGATAAGACCGAAGCCTTATGCGCCTGCGTAGGCTGCGGCTTTCCCCTGTACGGTGCCGAGGGCATGGCGCTGATCCGTCAATACGTCATCGACCGCGGGCTCTCGTTAGAGATCGACTTTCTGGAGGGTGCCGCCGTGGAGGAGTATATCAGCAGCCGCCTTTTCGTTGCCTCCGAGCTGGACGCTCTTTTAAGGGAATACTATCAGGGCGCTCCCTCAAAGCCTGCCTCCTGCCCCGAATTGGAGGTGGTGCGGGTTTGTCAGGACGCCGTCAAAAAGGTCAAGCTGGCAGAGCGCTACGGCGGCGCAGAGTACGGACAACTGCTGTATGACACCTCGGTAGAGCTTTGCACGGCAAGCCAAGCCGCGGGAAGACCCACCTCTTGGCGCAAGCTGGACGCGCTTGCCGCCTCCCTGACCGTCCCCCAAAAGGAATATATGACCCCCGAGCAAAAGGAAGCCTATCTCCGAGAACTCGATGAATTCTATCAGTGCTTCGGAGAAGAAGGAGTCCTCAAATTTCTCACAAGCAGTACCTAATAAAAACAGGGTCTGTAAAAAACGTACGTTTTTTACAGACCCCTTTTTATAACGTTTTATTCCGAAACTCGGTGGGGGTCAGGTGATAGCGATTTTTAAAGGCGCTGATCAGCGAGATGGGGTGGTTAAAGCCGTTTTGCTCCGCGATCTCATTGAGGGTGAGGTTGGTAGAGAGCAGTTGATCTGCCGCCGCAGAAAGACGATAGTTCAGAATATACTGATGCAGAGTACAGCCCTTGACCCGCTTAAAGACCCGATTGAGATAATAAGGATGATAGCCGATGCGCTCCGCTAAACGCTCGTTGGTCAGGGCGGTACGGTAGTTTTTATGAATATAATCGATCAGCTCGTCGATCTTTTGGATAATATCGGCACTTTGCCCCCGCATGGCGGTCTCGGCGATCTTGGAAATGCACAACTGCAGTTCGGCAGAAGCGTTCGCATTCCCAAAGGGAGATTGCTTTTTAACCTCCTGCACCACCCGACGCATCCGCTCTTCCATGTAAAAAGCGTTCTCCAGCACCAAGGGAGCATTCAACACCGCCGCATCGGCAAACTCATAGGCGGTATAATCGGGTCGTTCACTTTCCAGGCGGCTCTTCAAGATCAACGGAATGGAGCCTGCACGAGCGGTGCCGTCGGCAACCAGATCAAAATCAATTACAATGGCTTTCAGATGGTTTTTAAAGGCAAACCGATAGACGGTACCTGCCTGCCAGAACAGCAACGTTCCTGCCTGCAGTTCGTAAGCCTTACCGCCGATATACACCTTGCCGTTTCCGCCGGTAATCATCAGCAGGCGGCAATCCACGCAAAGAGCATCCTCCCGCCGATGGGGTACCGAAACCTCGTTGGCAAAGCGCACGTAGGGTGCGATCTGATGAAGAAGCATCGTATCCCTCCTTTCATTTTGATTGTATCGCAGTCCTCCCCACCTGTCAAGTTTGTTTTCTTTAATTTTATCTTTATTTTATCTATTTCTTTGTGCTGTTTTATTAACTATAATGAAGAAAAAGGAGGGGAAAGATATGAAGTTTTCTGTTGGCTATCAGCTTTGCACCGACGATCGCTTCACCGATGCGGTATTGCGTAATCGGGAACGGATCGCCGAGGTATATTTCTCTTACGGCGATTTCCCCAACGGCAGAAACAGCACCGTAAACCATCACGAGCTTTCCAAATGGCTTGCCGCAGAAAAACAGCAAGCGGATCTCGGCGTCCTCAACGAGGCAGGCATCCCGCTGAACTTATTGCTCAACGGCAACTGCTACGGCGCCGAAGCGCAGGCAAGAGCCTTTTTCTGCAAGATCGGCGACACGGTAGACGAGCTGATAAGCCAATACCGGCTGATCTCCGTCACCACCACCTCCCCCCTGATCGCCAAATTCATCAAACAGAATTTCCCCACCCTGGAGGTGCGCGCCTCGGTCAATATGGAGATCGGCAACCCCCAAGGTATGGACTATATTGCAGAGCTGTTCGACAGCTTTTACTTAAAAAGAGAGTACAACCGCCATTTTGAAAAGCTGACAGCGGCACGGCGGTGGTGCGATGAAAACGGCAAAAAGCTTTACGGACTTGCCAACAGCGGCTGCCTGAATTTTTGCTCGGTGCATAACTTTCACGATAATTTAGTGGCCCATGAAGCGGAGATCGCCACCCGGGACAATGCCTATCAGTTCGAGGGACAATGCCGGGACTATCTTCGCAAAAAGAGCGACCGCTGGCTGAAAGTCACCAACTTTATCCGTCCCGAGGACGTGCCCCTCTACGAAGGGCTGTTCGACGGCTTAAAGCTGGCCACCCGCGTCAGCCGCCAGTTCGGCCGGATCATCGACAGCTACGCCAAGGGCGCCTATAGCGGGAACCTGCCGGAGCTTTTGGAGCCCAACCACGCCGACCTTTTTTACCCCAAAGTGATCGAAAATAAAAAGATCGACCCTCAATTTGCAGGAAAAATCCTGTACTGCGATAAAAATTGCACCGCCTGCGGCTATTGCGGGCAGGTACAGCGCCAAGCGGAAGGAGAAGTTTGAAAATAAATTTCAAACTTATAAAAATTTAATGCCGATTTTCTCGCCGCTTTCACGGCAACCGAAAATCATGGCACTTATGACCATTCTTTCATGTGTCATTTGTGCCTGTGGCACAATGAAAGGAATGGTCATAATCATGCTGAGCAGTAAAAAGATCAAAGAGGCGGCTTTAGCCGCAGGGGCAGACGTTTGCGGCATTGCCCCCATCAGCCGGATGCAGGGCGCACCGGACGAGATGAACCCCATGCTGTTGTTCCCCGAGGCCAAAAGCATGATCGGGTTTGTATTTCGTATCCCCCGCGGCGTTCAGCGGGGCATCGAGGAGGGGACGCAGTTTTATCAATACCCCTCCATGGCGTACGGCGGCATCAACGAAATTTTTGCCCCCGCCGTGCTGTACAGTGTAGGCAAGGTCATTGAGGACGAGGGCTACGAAGCCTTCGTCTACCGCAACACCGGTGCCCGTGGCTGTGTATCGGATATGGACGGCAGCGACGGCAACACCCTCTCACCGGAGGAGCAGATCGAGGTGATGGAAAACGCTAAATCCTCCACCGCCCATCACCGCAACGTGCAATTCACCCGTCCCACCCGTGAGGGGAACGTCCCACCCGATCTGCAGTTCCAGTTCCGTCTGGCGGCAGTTGCCTGCGGTTTGGGTGAAATTGGCTGGAGCAAGATGCTTTTGACCCCCGAGTTCGGCCCACTGCAACGGGTGGCCTTTCTCTTCACCGATGCGGAATTTGATGAATACGATCCCCTTTATAGCGGCAAGCCCTTATGTCGTCAGTGCGGCGCCTGCGTGCGGGAATGTCCCGGCGGCTGTATCCCTGCCATCCATTCCGGCAAAACGATCTCTGTGGAGATCGAGGGCAAGCGGTGTGAATGGGGCGACATCGATATGTGGCGATGCTACGCCTTTTATACCCATGCCGGGCGACACTATAACCCCTTTGTCCCCAAAGAGGTGTGGGACAAAAACGAAAACGGCGCCCTCGACCTGATGGAGGGGGTCACCGACGTGGCCAACGAGCAGGAGATCATGAAGGTGTATACCGCCCTGCAAAAATACTTCCCAAGCTGGGTGGGATACAACATGGCAAAATGCGGCGGTTGCATCCGTGGATGCGTCAGCGTACTGGAAAAAAAGGGCGGATGCCTGGAAGACCGCTTCAAGGAGCCGTTGCGCACCAAAAAAGCATGGAAATTGGATCGATAAAAGGGGGGGAACAGACGTGTTAACAGCAGAAATTATCAAGAAAAAAGCCAAGGAGTTAGGCGCCGCCGTCTGCGGTATCGGCTCGCTGGAGCCGTTCGAGAACGAAACCCCTCAAAAAGACCCCAAAATGATCCTGCCGAAGGCAAAATGCATCATCGGCTTTGGGTTTGCAGTCCCCAAAGGGCTTTACCTCACCATGGACATCCGCTCCCAATACTATACCTATACCACCGTGGGGGTCAAATATATCGATGAAGAGCTGGCAGAGATCTTTCTTTTAAAGATGGGCGGGCTCATCGAAAACGAAGGCTACGACGCCTGCCTGCAAAAGGCCATCCCCAACCTGCGGATCAAGGGCGACAAAACCACCAACCCCGAGGTAATGGACACCTACGAGCTGATCCACGCGGAAGCAGTGGAACCGGGCAAGCCCGCCCCCGACGTCATCATCGATTTCGGCAAGGCGGCCAAGGCCTGCGGCATCGGCGAGCCGGGGCTGAACGGAAAGATCCTTAATAAAGAATACGGCCCCTTTATGCGCTATTGCTTTATCATCACCGACGCACCCTTGGAAACCGATCCGCCCCTGACCGAGCCGGTCTGCGACCGTTGCGGTGCCTGCATCGAAGCCTGCCCCGGCAACGCCGTCAGCGAAGCGGGGCTGGATAGCTGGCAATGCGCCGTCTATTATAAGGGCGCCCACAAATCCAACCCCTTCATAACAGAGGACTTTTTAAAGGACGACCCCGAGCGGGAGGCCATCTTAAACGGAGCCAAACGGTTCGACAGCACCTCCGCCCGTGCGCTTTTTTCCAAAATGGACTTTCTGCCCAACACCAATTGGGGTTACGCCCCCTGCCTTTGCGGCAGAAAATGCGACGTGGCCTGCTACCGCCATCTGAAAGGGGAGTTGAAATAATGAAGCAAGAAATCATCCGTATCGCCAAAGAAAATTTAGCCGATCTGGTGGGCTTTGCCTCGGCAGAGCAGTTCCCCGCCGAGGACCCCATCTTTAAGATCTTCCCCCAAGTCAAAACGGTGATCGCTCTGGCGTTCCGGGTTTTGCGCGGAAGCTACCGAGGTACCGAGGAAGGCACCACCTATTATCAATACACCACCATGGGTGTAGAAAACATGGAAGAGACCATCATGCCGCAGGCGCTTCTCAAGGTGGCGAATTTCATTGAAGGGTCGGGCTTTATCGCCCTCCCCCAACGCCGCCATCAGCAGATCATGGCCGAAGAGAACGGTACCAATCCCGAGGTGGCCTACGACGCCATCTATCGGGGAAAACCTGCCGAAAATCAGATGAACTTCACCGACGCGGCGGTGCGGTGCGGGCTGGGTGAACAGGGACTGAGCGGCGCCCTGCTGACCGAAGAATTCGGCCCCATGGTACGCTACTGCTTTATTCTGACCGATGCACAGCTCCCCGCCGACGAGCCAAAGGCGCCCCGCCTTTGCGATCACTGTAAAAAGTGCGTAAACGCCTGCCCCGGCCACGCCATCTCCCCCGAGGGAGAGTTGGATCCTTGGCAATGCGCCGTCTACTATAACGGCGCCAACGGCACCAAGAACCCCTTCATGCCCCCCGATGCCTTCGCCGATCTCACAGATCGCCTGCAGATCATCGCCGGCGAGGCGAAGGTCACCCCCGAGCGTGCCAAAGAAATTCTGGATCGGATCATCTTCTATCCCCCCGCTCACCATTCCTACCCCTGCTCCATCTGCGGAAGAGCCTGCGACACCGCCTGCTATATCCACTTAGAGGAACAAGGCCTCCTCATCAAAAAATTCCGCCGCCCCTTCCGCACCCGGGAGGAATGGAAGTTCGACCTATCTGATTTTGAATGATAAAACGCCCGCACTTCGTCAATGGTGCGGGTGTTTTTTAAAAAAGGGTAGAAATTCCCTGAAAAATACTTTATAATGAAAGCACTCGTCATTTTGGAGGACTTTATGAACAAGCAACTGCAATATTTTATTCTGGATAAGGGGCATCACGCCCACCGTCGGCAATTGGATTGGGATTTGGCGGGGGAATACGCTGCCCGAAAGCTTTCTCCCATCGAGCGGATGGCAGACCGCTTTGAGCGGCTTTGTCGGGAAGAAAAGGCGGTCATTTTCCAAGAGGAACGGATCGTATTCATTCGCACGATTGCCAATCTGCCCGAAATCTTTACCGAAGCCGAGTGGGCGGAACTCAAGCAAGCCCATTACATTCACGAATTGGGTTTCATCAGCAATTTTGCACCCAACTATTACGACACCATTGCCGTGGGGCTACTGGAAAAAAGAAAGACTGCAGACCCATACGGTCAGCGTGCCATCGATAATATTCTGTTGCTTTCCGATAAATATTTAGAAGAAGCCAAACGGCAGGGACGGGAGGATCTGGTGGAGATCCTGACCCAGGTACCCCGCCACCCCGCCCGCAATTTCCACGAAGCGTTGCAGTTTTTCCGCATCCTCCATTTTGCCCTGTGGCTGGAGGGGGAATACCACAACACCGTGGGGCGGTTCGATAAATATATCTACCCCTACCTGCAGGCCGACCTGGAAAAAGGCGTCCACACCCGCAAGAGCGCCCTTGCCCTTTTGGAGGAATTCTTCCTTTCCTTCAACAAGGACAGCGACCTCTATCCCGGCGTTCAGCAGGGCGATAACGGCCAGAGCATGATGCTGGGCGGTATGGACGAAGAGGGGGGCGAGGTCTTTAACCTGCTCTCAGAGCTGTGCCTGGAGGCCTCTTACAACAACAAACTCATCGACCCCAAGCTCAACCTGCGGGTCAACGAGAACACCCCTGCCGAGATCTACACCAAAGCCACCCGCTTAACCAAGGCAGGTCTCGGCTTCCCCCAATATTCCAACGATGATATCGTCATCCCCGCCCTGGAAAAGCTGGGGTATGAGCATAAGGATGCGGTCAACTACACCGTTGCCGCCTGCTGGGAGTTTATCATCCCTAACGTGGCGATGGATATCGTCAATATCGGCGCCATGTCCTACCCCAAGGCGGTGAACGTCGCTCTGCATCGGAATCTGATGGACTGCGATACTTACGATGCATTCTACCAAAAGGTAGAAGCCGCCATCAACGAGCAATGTAATGCCCTCACGGCCAAGTATAAAAACCTATGGCTTGTCCCCGCCCCCTTCTTCAACGTGTTGATGGACTGCAACAGCTACGAGCGGGGCAAATACAACAATTTCGGCATCCACGGCACCGGCATCGCCACCGCCGCCGACTCCCTTGCCGTTCTCAAAAAGTACGTTTTTGATGAAAAGAGCCTCACCAAAGAGGAATTGCTCCGCGCGGTGGACGAAAACTTTGCAAATTCCCCCACACTTTTACACAAGCTCCGCTATGAGGCCCCAAAGCTTGGCAACAACGACGATGACGTGGACACCATCGCCGTTCGGCTGTTGGACAGCTTCAGCGATTGCTTAAAAGGGCGCACCAATGAACTGGGCGGCATCTATCGGGCAGGCACCGGAAGTGCCATGTTTTACTTATGGCACGCCAACGAGATCGGCGCCTCCCCCGACGGCCGTCTTGCCAAAGAGCCCTTCGGCACCAATTTTTCCATCAGCCTTTTTGCAAAGGTCAAGGGCCCCGTCTCGGTGATCGGCTCCATGACCAAACCCCATTTTGAAAATGCCATCAACGGCGGCCCCTTAACGCTGGAATTCCATCAAAGCGTCTTTGCCAAGGAGGACGGCATCGAAAAGGTAGCGGCGTTGGTGCAAAGCTTTATCGCCCGTGGCGGTCATCAGCTCCAGCTCAACACCGTCAACTCCGAAACTCTGTTGAACGCTCAACAGAATCCCGACCAGTACCGCCGGCTGGTGGTACGCATCTGGGGCTGGAGTGCCTATTTCGTGGAGCTGGATAAGGAGTACCAGGATCACGTTATCGCACGGCAGGTGTATACCGTATGACCGGCACCCTCTTTGACGTTAAAGAAATGGCGGTGCACGACGGCCCGGGGCTTCGCACCACCGTCTTTTTCAAGGGCTGTCCTCTACGTTGCCGCTGGTGTCACAATCCGGAAGGGCTCACCGCCGCTCCCCAGCTTATGTATAAGGAAAATCCCTGCACCCGGTGCGGACTTTGTCATGCCCCCTGCGAACACGAAGATTGCAAGCCCTTTGGCAGATGCCTGCATATCTGCCCCCAAAACTGCCTGACCGTGGCCGGGCGCACCGTCACCCCCGCCGCATTGGCGCAAGAACTGCTCCCCACCGCCGAAATTTTAGGCGAGCGGTTCGGCGGGTTCACCTTTTCGGGCGGGGAGCCGTTGGCACAACCGGATTTCCTGTTTGCCCTCACCGATGAGCTGAAAGGACACCACCTTTGCATCGAAACCTGCGGTCATGCCCATGGGGAGATTTTTCAAAAAATGCTGGAGCGGATGGACTTTATCATTATGGATCTCAAGCTTGCCGATGATACGCTCCACCAAACATATACCGGTGTCAGCAATCAACTTATTTTGCAAAATCTGCGCCTTTTACAGCATAGCGGCAAAACCCATCTCCTGCGCACTCCGCTGATCCCCGGCATTACCGACACCCACGAAAACCTGCGTGCCATCCAAGCCCTGGCAGGCGACAGCCCCTGGGAACAGCTTCCCTACAACGCCGCCGCCGGCGCAAAATACAAAATGCTGGGGACGGAATATCCTTTAGATTAAAAACAGACCGTAAAAAAACCTCGTTTTTTTACGGTCTGTTTTTATGAATTCTTTAAATATTCTCTCGGGCTCATGCCGACGTGGACTTTAAAGGTTTTTGAAAAATAGACGTAATCGTCGTAGCCGCACTGCTCTGCGATCTCCGAAAGGGAGAGCTCCTTATAGGTATCCATCAAAAAGCAGGCGTACTCAATCCGAAGCTTCGCCAAAAACTTCAAGGGCGGCATGCCGTAGCGCTTTTTGAAAAGCGCTCGGATGTAATCCTCGGTATACCCTCCTGCGGTCAGCACAGCGTGCAGGTCTAAATTCTGCTCCGTCGCTTTTTCCAAAAGGGTCTGATACACCTCATTAAGCACCGCCTCGGTAGCATCGGGCAGCTCGGCACGTTGCAGCCAAAAACGGATATACGCATCCACCAACGCCGCAACAAAGGGACTTTTCACGTGACGGTAGCGGATCAGCATCTCCGCCAAAGCACGCCCTTCGCCCTCTTCATTATCCTTTAAGACAATGGGGGTCTCGGTCATGATCCGCTTATTCCCGATATCACGGACGGTTATACTGTTAAACTCTTCTTCAGATTTCGAAATATGCTTCATTCCTGCAGGGACGATGATGGCACGCCCTGCCTTAAAGCGATAATCCCGCTGCTCGGTATGAAAAACACCCTTCCCTTCGGTAAAGAACAAGATCTCCGCCTCCCTATGGGAATGGAGCCGTTGCTTATGTGTTTTATTAGAACGATAACGGTCGATAATATCTTCCACAGTGCTCACCTCAACCACATTATAACTAAAATCTATCTTTTATACAAGTATTTCACGGAATTATCATAGTTATTTTGAAAAACAGATGCTATAATGAAGAAAAAACGTAAAGGAGCAACACCATGAACTGGGAATATTTAAGATCCGATGAAATGAAAGAAGCCATCGAAAAAAGCGGCGGACTTTGTGTCATGCCCATCGGCTGTTTGGAAAAGCACGGACCTCACGGTCCTCTCGGCACCGACCCCATCGAGGCGATAGAAGCAGTGGAGCGTGCGGCAGAGCTGGAAGACGTGGTCATCTTCCCCACCGGCTTTTGGTTGGGAGATATGGTCGGCATCAAGGGTCACCCTCGCGCTACCGAAATCAACCACGGTGCCATCGCCCTCAATCCCCATACCCTCTTGACGGTTTTAGAGGAGCTTTGTGACGAGATCGCAAGAAACGGCTTCCGCAAGATCCTCATCGTCAACAGCCACGGCGGCAACATCGCTATGCTGAACTTCTTCCTGCGTTGCCAGGGCTACAAAAATAAGAATTATGCTACCATGGTGTCCCCCAAGCTTCACGACCGCAAGACCCTTTGCGACGAGCTTCTGAACAACCTCGAGGATTTCCCCATGCTGACCGACGAGGATATCAAGGTACTGGAGCATTACCGGGAGACCGGCTTCGGCGGCGGTCATGCCGACTTTGTGGAGACCGCACGGGTGATGGCCAACCATCCCGAGCTGATCGCAGAGGATCGCTATGACTTGGAAAGCGGTCTTTCTAACCACCGTTGCGATTATCTGACCGAGCTGAGCGTTTCGGTCGGACGCAGCTGGGCGGCCAATTACCCCAATGCCTTCTGCGGCTTCGCACCCCACGGCTGCTCTCAGACCATCGGGCAGGCGATCGTGGAGCTTTCTGCCAAAAACCTTGCCCGTATCTTCAAGGTTCTGAAAGAAGACGAAGAGTGTGTCCGCATCGCAACAGGACAAAAATAAAAAGCATACCATAGAATAAGGCACAGGCCGCAGATTTTTCTGCGGCCTGTGCCTTATTTATTTGATCACTGCCGAGGGCAAGACCCCCATATGCTGTTTAAATACGTTGGTAAAATAGGAATAATTCTCAAACCCGCAAAGAAGCGCTACCTCTTTAATACTGTGCTTGCCGCTTTTTAAAAGCTCCTTGGCGTATTCGCAACGGATCCGATTGATATATTGAGTCATGGTATAACCCGTAACCCGCTTGAAGATCCGCAAAAAATAGTATTTACTCAGCCCCGTATGGGCGGCCACCTCGTCCACCGAAAGCTTTTTGTCGAAATGATTCTTGATATATTCGATGGCACTGCGCACGTGCTCCACCGCCGCATCCTCCGCAAGCTCGGAATCCGTCTTGGGTTCGCTGTAAAAGCGGCATAAAAACACCAAAAGCTCCAAAACGGCGCTTTTAATTGCAGCATCCTGAAAGGGCTCTTCCCGCTCACAGGCCTCCATCACCCGCTTCATTTTTTCGCCCGCCTCAGCGCTTTGGATCAAGGGTGCAAAATGCAACAGCCACGGGTCGATGCTGTGGTATTTGCAAAAGCTGCGGTCGATAATAAGACAGAAATATTGGATCTCACCATCGGGAACGATGCTGTGGGCGGCGTAGCAATCGATGACCGACGTATCCCCTACCTGCACCGGGACGGTCTCGTCCCCGCAGAGTACCTTGCCGCTGCCCCGGGTCACATAAATTACCTCCAGGTTTTCATGTAGGTTCAGCACCCCCGCCTTGCGTAGCTTATCCATGTGATAAATGACCGGCAGGTCTTTTTTTCTGATAAAATGCGGCTCAAATACTGCTAAGGGCAATATTTTGTTATTCATACGCAATATCTCCTATTGTGCTTTTCAAAATCATTATATATAATAAATTTAAGAAAAGCAAGGAGGAAATTGCTATGATCCATCTGATTCCCCAGGTGAAGAGCCTGGCACTCAACAACGGCTTTCTGAAAAAGAAAGCAATATTTTACAATGCTCCCTGCGGTGACAACCGCCTGATCGCCGCCCTGGAAAAGCTGGGCAACGAAAAAGACGGCACTCCCCTGACCCTGGAAATGGGCGCCGAGGGCGAGGGCTATGAGCTTTGGGTAGAAGAAAATGCCATCCGCATTAAGGGCGACGGTCCTGCGGGCGCCTTCTACGCCATCCAGACTCTGCGTCAGTTGTTTGCCCATGACGAAGTCCCCTGTCTGCATATCAAGGACGAACCGGACTTTGCATACCGCGGCTTCTATCACGATGCTACCCGTGGTAAGGTTCCTACCGTGGAAAATATGAAGTGGCTGATCGATCAGATGGCCTATTATAAAATGAACTCTCTGCAGCTTTACGTGGAACACGTTTATGAGTTTGAGGAGACCAAGGATCTGATCGGTGAAACCGGTTATCTTTCTGCCGCCGAGCTCAAAGAACTGGATGCCTACTGTAAAGAGAACTTTATTGAGTTCATCCCCTCTCTTTCCACCTTCGGCCACCTGTTCGAGCTGCTGAATCAGGAAAAATACAGCCATCTGAAGGTAATGAAGGGCTACGAAGCCAAACCCAACCGCTGGGTAGACCGTATGGGTCACCACACCATCGACCCCCTGCAGGAGGAAAGTATCGAGGTCGTCAAGAGCCTCATCGATCAGTATGCTCCCAACTTCAGCTCCGATATCTTCAACATCTGCTGCGACGAGACCTTCGACCTGACCCGTGTTTACGGCGATACCGAAATCGACGAGGGCAAGCTGTACGTTGACTTTGTTAAAAAGATCATCGCCCATCTGCAGGGCAAGGGCAAGCAGGTGATGATGTGGGCGGATATCCTGCTGAAGCACCCCGAGACCATCGAAGAGATCCCCGAGGATATCTACTTCCTCAACTGGCGGTATCGTGCCGATCCCGAAGAGGAAATGATCATCAAGTTTGCCGAGCTGGGTCGTAAGCAGATCGTCTGCCCCGGTACCAGCATCTGGAATCGCTTCTGCGAAGGCGTTTCCGTTGCAGAAAGCAACATCTCCAAGATGGCAGAATACGGCTATAAGCACGGTGCTATCGGCGTACTGAACACCAAC
The DNA here is from genome assembly GCA_964383835.1 of uncultured Eubacteriales bacterium. Taxonomy (GTDB): domain Bacteria; phylum Bacillota; class Clostridia; order Oscillospirales; family QAKW01; genus QAKW01. Next base: position 7,781 of record CAYLIT010000006.1, on the reverse strand, counting down.
TGGGGCGACTACGGTCATACCTGCAGCTTAGAGCTTTCCATGTACGGTATGGTATTGGGTGCCGCCAAGTCCTGGCACGTTGCCACCAAGGCGGGCAAGTATTTCGATCCTGCCGTCGATTTCCTGCTCTATCAGCACGACGGTGCTATGGCCTCCCTGCGCGAGGTCAGCACCCTTAACGACATGATCTCCTTCCGTGAATTTGAGCAGAACTATTTCAAAACCGCCTTCCCCGCCAAAAAATGGACCAAGCCCGTCATCAAGGATTGCACCCTTGACGACGTCCAGGCCGCCTACGTTGCCCTCCGCGACCGGCTCTCTGCCGAGACCTGGGAGCTGGACGAGTACCGCGAAGAGATGCTCATCGCCGCCGAGGCCGTCTGCGTCGTAGCCGAGCTTGCCAATATCTTTGAGCGCAGTAAGTCCAAGACCACCCGTCTCACCGACACCGAGGCATGGATCGCGAAATTCTCCGAAAAATGGCTTGCCAAGAACAAAGCCAGCGAGCTCTTCCGCGTTCAGGACTTCTTCCGTGATTGCGAAGCCCTGGCGAACTCCTGACGATTATAAAAAAACAACCCCCTCGGGCAATGTCATTCTTAACTTAATGACATTGCCCCCTCGGGGGTTGTTTTTTATTTTGCATTGCGATATTGCAAGGGCGTCTTCCCGGTATACCGCTTAAACAGCTTGCAAAAATAAGCAGTATCCTCATAGCCCATCAAAAATGCGATCTCCCCCACGGGGATGGAGTCGTTGCGAAGCATACTTTTCGCCTGATCGATCCGCAGGCGGTTTTTATATTCGGTGGGGGTGCATCCCATAGCGCTTTGAAAATGGCGGTACATTTGAGCAGGGCTCATGTAGCAGATCTCCGCCAGCTCTGCAGAGGAAAAATCCTCTGTATAATGGTTGCGGATATAAGTCACCGCATCCCGGATCGGCTCCTGCCGATAGGAGGATTTCAACCGCACCATCCGATCCAGCAGCTCGTAAAAGCAAGCCTTACGCAAAAAGACGTGATCGGCGGTGGTAAACAGCTCCACCATTCGGTTGACCGTCAGCAACAGGATCCGATCCGGCTCGGTGCAGATCACCATGGGCCCCTCGGAAAAGTGGACCGGTTCCCCGCGGGTGTTATACATGGCAAAATTCACCCGGATCATGGCAAAATCATCGGAATGCTCCAGCATCCGATGGCAGGAGCCGTAGGGCAGATAGATACAAGCTCCCTCGCCCAAGGTGATCCGCTGATCGTCCCATTGATAAACGCAGCTTCCCTGCTCCACCACCATCAAGCCGTTATGGACACGGCTTTTAATATCCAGGGAACGGTATTCCGGAATTTGACGAATGGCGGTGATGCCCCGTACAGAAATGTTAATTTTATTCAATTCCTCCAGGCGGCAGATCTGCATGAAATCACCTCATTTTCTTTGTATTTTCATTATAAATACATTGCATCCGATTGTCAAGGGACGAGAATTTTGTCATAAAATTTGAGAAATTCGTTATCCTTTTTCATTGCTATCTTTTTTAAGGTCTGTTATGATATAAACAGCATAATAAATAATCTTGCAAAGGAGAAGCATTCCAATGACCAAAGAAGAACTGATCCGTATTGCCAAAGGCTACGGCGCTGACCTGGTGGGCGTTGCCCCCATGGACCGCTTTGAAGGTGCTCCTGCCCAGATGGACCCCCGGTATATCATGCCGGAGGCTAAGTCCATGATCGTTATGGGCTTTAGAGTCATGCGTGGCTCCCTGCGGGGTATTGAAGAAGGTACCTTCTTCAGTAACTATTCCGCCATGGGCTACGGCGGTCTGACCTATACTTACATTCCCATGACCGTTATCAATATCTGCCGCCAACTGGAGGACGAGGGCTACGAAGCCATCCCCCTGGGTCACCAAAGTGACTGGCGCGGTATCGATAACCGCGGCAAGCTGCGTGAGAATTACTCCCGCCCCGTAGAGCCGGGCAAGCCCCAGCCGGATATCATGCTGCATCTGCGCATCTGCGCTTATCTGGCAGGTCTGGGCGAGATTGGCTACAGCAAAATGCTGCTGACCCCCGAGTTCGGCCCCCGTCTGCGGATCGGCGTTATCCTCACCGAAGCCGAGTTCGAGCCCGATCCCATCTACGACGGCCCCAAGCTTTGTAACAAGTGCATGGCCTGCGTAAAGAACTGCCCCGGTCAAGCCATCAGCGCAACCAAGACCGTCAAGGTGACCCTTGCCGGTCACGAGGTAGAATGGGGCGAGCTGGATTGCGATGCCTGCGATATCGCCTTCCGTGGCGGTGAGATCTGTAAAGACGGCGAGCGTGGCACCTATTTCCCCGACCGTGAGGACGTCAAGCCTGCACCCCACAGCCCCTTCTACAATAAGCCTGCCAATCTCTATCAGACCGGCCAGGCTGTCTGCGGTGCTATGGGCTGTACCCGTGCCTGCATGATCAGCCTGGAAAACCGCGGCGTGTTGAAGAATAAGTTCCACAAGCCCTTCCGCAGAAAGCCCCTTTGGAGCGTGGATTGGTCCGACTACGAGCCGGTGGAATACGGCAACACCAGCGTCAGTGAGCTGGGCGCACATACCAGCCGTAAGACCGCCCAGGCTGCCGAGGCTGCCGCCGATCTCTGCAAGCTTCACGAAAAGGAACCCGATTAAAAGCACCGACCGCTGAAAATAAACTTAAAATACCGCCGAGGGTTGCCCTCGGCGGTTTTCTTTGCTATAATAGAAAAAACGGAGGTGATGGTATGCCGAAAAATCCCTTGCAAAACCAAAAGCTGTTGCGTCTGCAGCAGATCTTTCTGCAAGAGACCGATGAAAACCACGGTCTGACCATGGACGAGATCATCGGCCGCCTGGCCGCTTGCGGCATCACCGCCGAACGCAAAAGCGTCTACGAAAATATTGAAACGCTGAACCAATGCGGCATGGATATCCTGCGGGAAAAGAGAGGGAACCGCACCTACTATTACGCCGCCTCCCGGGAGTTTGAAACGGCAGAGCTTCGCTTGCTGGCGGATGCGGTGGCCTCCTCCCGCTTCATCACCGCCAAAAAATCCGGAGAGCTGTTGAAAAAACTGGAGACCCTCACCAGTCATCACCATGCGGCGGGTCTGCGCCGCCAGGTGCACGTCCCCAGCCGGATCAAAAACATGAACGAGACCATCTTTTACCTGGTGGACGAACTCAACCGCGCCATCAGCGAAAATGCGTCCATCGAATTTTGTTACTACGATTGGGTAGCCGATGGGCAGACCCTCACCCGGATCCCCCGCCACGGCGGGCAACGGTACCACGTTTCCCCCTGGCAGCTTCTTTGGGAGGATGAATTTTATTACCTCATTGCCTTTGACCACCGCACTGAAACCATCCGCCACTATCGGGTGGATCGGATGGGGAATATCGTCCTTACCGACCAAAAACGCATGGGCGCCGAGGAATTCAAAAAGATCCGCATGGAGGACTACACCGCCCGCCTGTTCGGTATGTTCGCCGGCGAGACCCAAACCGTCACCCTCACCTTCCCCGCCCGCCTTTTAGACGTGATGATCGACCGCTTTGGCAAGGAACTGCGCCTGCAAAAAAATGAAAAAGAGGGGTTCCTCACCCTGCGTGCACCGGTCATCCCCAGCCTTCCGTTCTACGGCTGGTTGGTTTCCTTGGGGCCGGAGGTCACTTTAGACTCCCCCGAAGCGCTGAAACAAGAATATATTAAAACTTTAAAAAAGGAGATCGAAAACAATGGTTAAACACATGATTATCTGGAAGATGAAGGAAGAAATCACCGATAAGGCCGCTAAAAAAGCCGAGATCAAGGCCGCCCTGGAAGGACTGGTCGGCAAGATCGACGGTCTTTTAGAAATGAAGATCCTCACCGAGGGCTACGATTGCTCCGCCGGGGACCTGATGATGGATTCCACCTTGGAAAGCAAGGACGCCCTGGACGCTTACCAAAAGCACCCCGCCCATCAGGAGGTGGCAAACACCTTTGTCCGCCCCAACATGGAAGCCCGTCTTTCCTTCGACTACGAAGTATAAACGAACCGGCTGATGCACACGCATCAGCCGATTTTCTTTTTAATATAGTAGCTTATTCCCGTACCGTTTTCCCTGTACGCCGTCGTACACCAAAAGAAGATATTCCTCCCAAGCCTCCCGGGCCTCTTCGGGTACCTGATAAGAGCCGGTGCCGTCGGCAGAGAGGGTCACCTGACGGGTCACTCCCCAAAGGGTCTCAAAAAGCTTGTCCATATAGACGTGGAACAGCGGTCTTTGCATTCCCAGCTTTCGGGTCATATAGGGGATCAGCTGGAACATGGAAAGATCCTGCTTTTCGGCGGTGGGCGTTTCCTCAAAATTATTCCAGATCAGATAAGGGGTGGATTGCACCGTCAGCTTTCCATCCACAGACCCCTGCTCCCCTGCATAACCGATCCGCGACGCCAATTCTGCGGTGTCGGTCCCCAGGGCGGGAATATGATCTCCGAAAAACAAGATCACCGTCGGCTCCTGCTGGTTGGAAAAATAATCGATCAACGCCCCCAGGGCCGCATCGGTATAGGTCAGCCCGGTAGCGTAGGTACGGATGGATTCCGTCTCGTCCTCCGTCAGCTCCACGTCGGCAGTCAACCCCACGCTCTGACCAAAATCGTTGGCCGGGAAAGACGCATGGTTCTGCATCGACACCGCATGGCAGAAAAATTTCTGCCCCGAGGTCTTGTTTTTTTCGTATTCTTCAATAATGCGATCGGTCAGCGCCGCATCAGAGATGTAGTTTTCTCCCCGAACGCGCTCTGCGCCTTCAAAATGCTCCTCACTGTAAAAATCGTCGAACCCCAATACCGAATAGGCCTTATCCCGACTGAAAAAGGATCTTTGATAGGGATGCAGCGCCACCGTATAATAATCTTCTGCGTTGAGATACGAAACGTAGCTGTCCATATCCCGATTGACCACGTTCATATAGGCGATGGTGCCGGAGGGAAGCTGGTAGGTGGAATAGCTTGTCAGCACCTCGTATTCCGAATTGGCCGTTCCGCCGCCGTATTCACTGGTCATGCACCGACCCGAAAGATATTGCTCCTTCAGCCGATTGAAATTCGGGGTCAGCTCCCGATCGAAATGCAGCTTCTCTGCCGATTCCAGATCAATGAACGCCTCGCTCATCAGCACAATGATGTTGGGTTCCACACCCTCTTCGGCCTCTTCCAATCCTGCGACGGCAGCCTCCACCGCCCCTTTTTCGTAGCCCTCGGGCTCCTCCGTCTCGGAGGTGTACCCTGCGGCGGCAAAAGCATACAAAAAGCCCGCCTCGCGATAACTCGCCCGCGGATCCCATGAAACAAAGGAGATCTGATGCTCTTGCAGATATTCCCGTCCCAAAAGATCGGCGCCGCCGATCCATACCACCATAACGCAAAGAACCCCCGCCAACGCCTCCTTCCAATAGGCGCTGTGGTTTTTCCGCAACAGAAAAATATCTATCAAGACCGCAATCACAATGGCCGCCGCAACGTAGAGAATTCCCCGCTTCATCCAAAGCGTAATTTCAAAATTCATGGAGGACGCAATGTTGGTCACCTCCCCCATTAAGGTGAGATCCCAGGGATAGACGGGCTCATTCCGAAAGACGATCTTCATGGCGTTTGCAAGATGAATGCCGAAATAGGCGATGCTGACGATTCCTACCGAAGCCGAAAGACTCCGCAAAAGCAATGCCAGGGCCAGCGTTGCAAAGCAGACCAGAAAAGCGCTGTTCCAAAGGGCGGTACTGCCCCATTCGCTGAACCGAAATTCTAAAAACGCTTCTTCGTCGAGTTGCGCCACCGCCTCGCTGACGTACACCAGGCCGCAGGTATAAAAGGCCAGCAAAATAAGGATGGCCACCCGAATCCATATTTTTTTGTTTTTCAGTATCCGTCCGATCATGTTCTAAAAGGCCGTGTGCAATGCACACAGCCTTTCCTCTCTTTATTTTCTGTAATCCACGTATTTCCAGTTCTGAACAAGATATTCCAAACCGGAAACGATGGTCAAAAGCGTTGCAATATAGATCATCACCGTGCCGAAGATGGCGGTGGTGGCGGGGGTCGCGCCGGTCAGCACCGGGAGCCCTAAGTTATATTCCCACTCACCCAACAGCACCGGCTCCACCATCAAAAGAAGGGTGGCGATCATCTGGGTCACGGTCTTGGCCTTGCCCCACCAACCGGCGGCGATGACCTTGCCGGCAGAGCTTGCCGCCACCAAACGAATGGAGGTGACCATTAATTCCCGTGCAATGATAATGACCGTCACGACGGGATGGATCAGCCCCATGTGCTGCAGGAGCACCAGGGCGGTGATGACCAGCATCTTATCCGCAAGGGGATCCAAAAACTTACCGAAATCGGTGACCTGATTATGTTTTCTTGCCAAATTTCCGTCCAAGGCATCGGTAGCGGAGGCAATGGCATATACCGCCGCACCCACCAAGGGTGCCCAATCGTAGGGCAACAGCATAAACACGATAAACACAGGGATCATCAACACCCGCAACAGGGTCAATTTATTGGGTAAATTCATTCTTCGATCCTCCCGATCAAGTCAAAATCCATGGTCTCTTCGATGGTCACGTCCGGCATCTCACCCGACCGAACACTGCTCCCGCCGGTAAAGAAGATCTTCCCGTCGATATCAGGCGCTTCCATATAACTGCGCCCGTACCAGCATTCACCGAACCGATCGTAGCCCTCTACCAGCACCTTGAGGGTCTTGCCCACCAGGGCTGCCTGTTTTTTCTCCACAATATCCGCCTGAATGGTCTCCAGCACCTCCCGGCGACGCTCTTTTACGTCCTCGGGGATCTGATCCGGCATCTCAGCGGCGGGGGTTCCCTCCTCCTGAGAGTAGCAGAACACACCCAGCTTATCAAACTCTGCCTCTTTCACAAAGTTACACAGGGTCTCAAACTCTTCCTCCGTCTCGCCGGGGAAGCCGACGATGAGGGTGGTACGCAACACCACATTCGGGATCCGCTCCCGCAGGGTGTTGATGAGCTTCATCAGCGATTTTTCATTGCCGGGGCGCTTCATCCGGGCAAGCACCGAGCCTGCCGCGTGCTGAATGGGCATCTCGATATAGGGGATCAGCTTTTCTTCCGTGGCAAACACCTCGATCAGCTCGTCGCTGATCTTCTCGGGATAAAGATACAGCAATCTCAACCACTGAAGCCCCTCCAAGGCGGTAATCCGCTTGATCAACGAGGTCAAGCGACGACGCCCGTAACGATCCAGTCCGTAGTTGGTGGTATCCTGGGCAATAAGGATCAGCTCCTTGGCTCCCTCGGCCACCCGTTGCTCCGCCTCTGCCACGATCTTGTTGAGAGAGCGACTGCGATACGATCCGCGAATATCGGGAATACAGCAATAGGAACAACGGTTGTTACAGCCGTCGGCGATCTTGATATACGCCGTCGCCGGAGGGGTAGTCAACACCCGCTCTCCCTCCAGTTGCAGATTGCTTTTATCGTCAAACCATTCCACCCGCTCACCGGCCAACACCTTTTCGATGGCCTCAACGATGCGCTGGAAGGAGCCCACGCCCAAAAATCCGTCCACCTCGGGGATCTCGGCGGCGATCTCCGCCTGATACCGCTCCACCAGACAACCGGCGGCAATGATCTTTTGAACCTTGCCCTCTTTTTTCAGTTCGGCCACCTCAAAGATGGTCTCCAAAGCCTCCTGCTTGGCGCTTTCGATAAAGCCGCAGGTGTTGATGACCACCAC
>CAYLIT010000005.1:0-24051 GCA_964383835.1 uncultured Eubacteriales bacterium | reverse complement strand
GATCAGATCTACTTCTTTGGACACAAAGTCGTTGACGATGGTGACGCAGGTGTTTGCCTCGCCGGCACCGTTGCCTTCAAGGAACTCGACGTTTTCTTCGCCCAGTCCTGCGATGACTGCCTCTTTAAAGCCTTTGGTGGCAGAGTCCAACGCTTCGTGGGTGACTAACTGACAGATCCCGATGGTAAACTTGCCGTCGTCCTCCTTTTTTCCGCAAGCGGAAAGACAGGTGATCAGCATAGCCGCGATCGCCAATACAGCAATCAGTCTTCTCATTTTCATGGGGGTTACTCCTTTGCATAATAATTTACTGATTTAATTTTAATATCATATATTATATATGTCAATAAAAAATACGAGTTTTTCAAAAAAACTCGTATTTTATGCAAACTATTCGCTTAAAATATTCATTTCGACGAGCGTTTTGCGGAAAGAGGCCGCATCGGTGAACCGATGCGCGTGCCAGCCGGCGGCAATGGCGCCCTCCACGTTTTCAAGGGAATCGTCAATAAAGAGGGTTTCCGCGGGATCGATGTCAAAGGCCTCGACAGCATAATCAAAGATTTCCCGGTCGGGCTTCAGCATATGTATTTTATAGGAAATAATTTCTTGATCTATAGCGTGGATAGCCGGGTGGTGCAGGCGGAAATCTTCAAACTGTTCGTTCCAGTTGGAAAGAAGGTAGCAGGGATACCCTGCACCGTGAAGCTCTGAAACAATGGTTTCCATCCCCTCAATGGTAGACATTCTTTTAGGCCATAAGGGGAGGAATTTTTTGATGAACTCTTCTGAAATTTCAGGGAGATAATTATGGAGCAGAGCAGGCATTTCTTCCGTTTTATAAAGACCCTTGTCGTATTGCAGCCAAGGGGATTCGGGCAGCCAAAGCTTTTCCACCCATAATTTTCCCAAAGCGGGATCGGCTGTAACTTCGGTCATTAAAGACTCAAAATTTAGAGTGGCAAATACTCCTCCGCAATCGAATACGATCTGCTTGATCATGGTAATAAAACGTCCTCCTCCGTAATGGGGTCACTGACGGTGACCTTGGCAAAATAAGAATCAAAGATATCACGGGCCACCGAGCCCACGTAGTTACCGTGGGCACCGTGCTCCACCACCACGCAGACGGCGATCTGGGGATCGTCGTAGGGGGCGAAGGCCACGAAGATACCGTTCGCGGTGCCATTGGGAACCGAGGCGGTACCGGTCTTGGCACCGGCGGTGATTTCGTAGGAGTAGCCGAATACGCCCGCCGCCGTACCGGAGGTGGCACATTCCAGCATTCCCTGCATGATGGCGTGATAATTTTCGTCCTTCATTTCAAGATTATCGGCGACCTCGATCTTTTCCTCCTCCACGCAAACACCGCTGGAGGCATCGTAAACGCCTTGCACCAGATGGGTGGTGTAGCGGGTGCCGCCGTTGACGATGGTGGCCACGTAGTTGGCCAACTGCAGGGGGGTAAAGAGGTTGTCGGACTGACCGATGGCGGCCTGCAGGGTATCGCCGGGGTACCAGTATTCATCGAGGGTGGAGCGGTAGTCTGGACCGGCTAAAATGCCGGATGCCTCGCCGATCTCCACGCCGGTCTTGACGCCGAGTCCCAGCTTGCGGCAGTAGCGGTTGAGGGCTTCAATGCCCAGCCGGTCGGCGGCTTCGTAAAAGTAATAGTTGCAGGAGTTTTTCAAGGCCGCCACTACGTCCTGGTTGCCGTGGCCCCGACCGTAGTCGGAATAGACCCAACAGCGGGGGGAATAGCTGGGGGCGTATTTGGTATAGATACCGGTATCCTTAATGGTTTCTTTAAGCCCTATGACCCCCTCTTCCAGGGCGGCGATGCCGGTGGCCATCTTAAAGGTGGAGCCGGGAGCGTAGGTGCCGTAAAAGGCCCGGTTCCAGAGGGGCTTCATTTCGTCGGAGGCCAGAGCGGTATAGTTGTTTTCGTATTCCTCCTGGGTGTAGGTGGGGTAGGTGGCGCTGGCTAAAATGGCACCGCTGTGAATGTTGATGGCTACCACCGCACCGGCGTTGGCATCCTCTCCGTCACGTCCCGGCTCAGAGGCCCGGCGGGCGATGGTCTGAATACAATCTGCCAGGGAGTTCTGTGCCACCTTCTGTAGCTCGCTGTCGATGGTCAGCACCACGTTGTTGCCGCTTTGCGCCTCCTCTAAAACGGTGACGTTCAGCACCTTGCCGGAGGAATCCCGCTCGATGACCCGGGTGCCGTCCTTACCCTTCAGCACCGATTCCAGCGCCTTTTCGATGCCGGATTTTCCCACGGTGTCGTTCATTTTATAGCCCTTGGCGGCCAGGGTCTCGTATTCATCGGCGTAGATCTTGCCAACGTAGCCCAAAAGGTGCGGGGCAATGGAGGGGTCCACATAAGAGCGTAGCGGCTTGGTATCGATATCCACGCCGGGGTATTCGTCGGAAAGCTGTTTGACGGTGGCCACCAGCTCTACCCCGATATCCTCAGCGAATTCATAAGGGTTGGAAAGCGAGAAGGTGGTCAGCGTCATCTCATACCGCACACCGGCGATCAGTCGCTGCTCCTCGGGGGTATAATCCTCTAAGTCGTATTTTTCCACCAGCGCCTCAATGACCTTTTCCACCTGAGGGTTGTTCTTTAATTTGAGGGTGGAGAACAGCTTTTTCAGGGCGGCGTCGTTCATATCGTCGGTGGTGTAGGCGAAGGGGGTGGTCAGGGTGATGGGCAGACGGTCGTAATAGGCGGCGTCGTGTTCTTGCATCAGCCGGATCAGACTTAAAATAATATCGTTTTGCTGGGCCTTGGGCATCAGCGCCCGGGTGAACTTGATGCAGTAGCCGGTGGTGTTGCTCACCAGGCTGACGCCGTTGCAATCGTAGATGCCGCCCCGGGAGGCGGTGATGGTCTCTGTAGAGTAGATCTTCTGGGTGGATTGCTCTTTATAATAATCGCCGTTGACCAGCTGCAGCCGCATCAGGGCGATGAGATAGCAGAAAAACACCAGCACAACGGCGGCCACCACCAGGATGGCCCGTACTTTTCCGTTTTTAAAGGTCAAAGAAGCTCATCCTCCTTTTCGCGGAATTTGCGGTCGTAGCGCCAAAGGATCCAATAGACGGGGAAGGCGAACAGACCGGTAAAAAAGAAGATCGGCAGGATCTGATTCACCAATGCGGCGCCCAAAGGCAGACGGTCCCAAAGCAACAGATGCCAAAGGTAATCGGTCAACTGCTGCAGCAGTACGGCCCCCAGCGCCACAAAAAGGTAGACCAGGAATTTGCGCTGTAAAAATACCTCCAGCGCCGCCGCGATCAGAAAGCCGATAAACATAAAAAGAATGGCGTCGGTGCTCCCCAGCACTCCGGTGGTGATCTGCGAGAGCAGACCGGCGGTCAGCCCGAACCAGGCAGAAAAGGCAGGGGTCTCAAAAAAGGAAACGCCCACCGTTAACAGCAGTAAAAGAGAAGGCGCGCACCCCAAAAAGCGCACGCCGAAAGCCGGTACGCTTTGCAACAGAAAGCATACCAGCGTCATCACAACATATAAGATCAATTTCCAATAACTACGGGGTCTGCTAAACATCAGTTCTCACTTTCAAAATTGGTGATCACAAAGACGGTACTGACCGCATCCACGTCCACCGCAGGCTCCAGCACGGCGTATTGAGAGATCCCGTGGCTTTCGGTGCGCAGCTCCCGCACACGTCCCAAAAGGACTCCCTTGGGAAATACCCCGCCTACACCGCTGGTCTCAACTGCATCGCCGCCGGTGAGCACCACGCCGGCATCCAGATAGGCCAGCTTCAAAAAACCCCCCTCCGAGAGGGTGTAGTCCCAGTCCAGTACGCCGATATCCTGGGTGCGGGTCACAATGGCACCGATCTCACAGGAGGAATCCAACACGGTGGTTACCTTGCTCCAGGTCATGCCCAGCTCGTTGATGTAGCCCACCACGCCGTCGGCCGTGATCACCAGATCCTTCTTTTGCAACCCGTCGGCAGAGCCCTTGTTGAGGGTCAGGGTGTGGGAATAGCCGTTCTGATCGCTCCCCACCACCAGGCAGGCGGCGAACTCGAAATCCGCGTGGGCCTCGGCAATGCCCAGCATGGCCTTCAGGCTTTGGTTTTCGTTGGCGTATTCTTCAGCGTCACGAATTAACGCACCGGCGCTGGCCAGCTCGTTTTTTAACTTTTCATTCTCTTGCTCCAGGGCCTCGTAATCGGTATAGGCCTTGACCAGGTTGCCGCCGTATTGGATCGCGGTGGAGCAAAAGTTTTGTATGGGAGTCACCAAATTGCCGACCAGGTTTTCCAAAAAGGAAAGATGGCCGTTCGAGGCAGTGTCCAGCACCGTCATGCCCAAAAGCATTGCGGCAACGACGCAGATGGCAATAAAGGTCCTGGATTTGAAGAAGCCCCTCATGAGCGGGTCAGGCTGGCCCAGAGCGTCGGATTTTCGAGGCTCTTACCGGTGCCCAGCGCCACGCAGTCCAGGGGATTCTGGGCAATGTGGACCGGCATCCCGGTCACTTTATTGATCAGAGCATCTAAGCCGCGCAGTAAGGCGCCGCCGCCGGTGAGGGTGATGCCGTGGTCGATGATGTCTGCAGAAAGCTCGGGGGGCGTGTCCTCCAAGGTCTGACGGATGGCGTCGATGACCAGCTGGACCGATTCTGCCAGCGCCTCACGGATGTGGGCGGCGCTGATGTCCACGTTCTTGGGCAGACCGGTGATCAGGTCACGGCCGCGCACGCTCATGGTGCCCTCGTTGTCGTAAGGATAGGCGGAGCCGATCTCAAATTTAATTTCTTCTGCGGTGCGGTCACCGATCAGCAGATTGAAATGCTTTTTCACGTAGGCCACGATGGCGGCGTCGAAGGAGTCGCCTGCCACCCGAACCGAACGGGAGGAAACGATACCGCCCAGGGAGATGACGGCAACCTCAGAGGTGCCGCCGCCGATATCTACCACCATGCTGCCGGTAGGCTCGCCTACGGGCAGACCGGCACCGATGGCGGCCGCCAGGGGCTCCTCGATGATCCGCACGTCCTTGGCGCCGGTCTCATAGGCGGCGTTCTCTACCGCGCGGTGCTCCACGTCGGTGACCCCAAAGGGAATGCAGATCAGAATTCTTTTTTTGGTGAAGGCGTTGTTGCCCATGGTCTTGCGCAGGAAAAAGCGCAGCATGGCAGAGCCGCTTTCAAAGTCGGCGATGACGCCTTCCTTCAAAGGACGGACGGCCCGGATGCTATCCGGCGTACGGCCGATCATTTCCTTGGCTTCGTGGCCCACTGCCACCACACGGTTTTCGTGGGTATCGATGGCGACCACGCTGGGCTCACGCAGAATGATGCCCTTGCCGCTGCGGTAAACGATGGTGTTGGCGGTACCGAGATCGATGCCGATATCGGTATAGCCCGAAAATTTCTTCATACCCTTAAATTTCTTCAAAAATTCCAGCATTGCGAGTTCCTTTCAAATCAAAATTCTTTGATGATTTCTTCAAATTTTTCGGTAGGGAAGCCCATTACGTTATGATAGCTTCCCTCGATGCGGTCCACAAACCCGCTGTCCTGCACGCCGTAAGCACCGGCCTTATCCATGGGGGAGCCGGTGGCGATGTAGGATAAGATCTCCTGCTCGGTGAGGGGGCGGAAATGTACCTCAGCCCGCTCGGTAAAGGTGCGGCTTTTGCCGTCCCTTTGCAGGTAGACCCCGGTGTACACCTCGTGGTACTGTCCGCTGAGGGCAGAGAGGGTGTCAAAGGCCTCCTGCTCGTCGGCAGGCTTGCCCAAAACGGTGCCTTGAAAAACGACTACCGTATCGGCGGCCACCAGCAGAACGCCCTTTTGGGGCGGCACCGAGCGGCCCTTCCCTTCGGCCAAGGCCGCCACCAGGACGGCAGGATCCCGCTCTTTTACGGTGTCCTCGTCAAAGGTGGGTCTTACCACCTCCACCTCGTAGCCCAACTCGGTCAGCAACTGATTGCGCCGGGGCGAGCCGGAGGCTAACAGGAGCTTCATGAATGAAAGCCGATCTGACCGGCCTCGTATTGGGCAAGCTGATTGCGGAGCAGCTCGTTTTCATGCTCCAGCTTTTCGATCTTCTCCCGGAATTCCTCCCGCAGAAGCTGCTGCTCCATCCCGGCGGCCTCCACCTGGGCCAGGTACTGGCGGATCTCGTCTCTGAGGCGAGCGCAGGATTCTTTATTCTTTTCGTTCTCGTCGCAGAGATCCAGGCAGGTCAAAATAGCCGCCAACCCTGCGGTGAGCTTGGTGCTTTCCTGTAAAAGGGCACGGATCTTACTGTCAACAGTCCGGGCCAAACTCAATGTATATTCCCGTTCTTCGTCGGTCGTGACTACGAATTCGCTTCCTGCAATGGAAACGCTGATCTTATTTTTACCCATGAGATCTCCTCCGTGAAGATGTTTTACTAATTTATTATAAATTATCCTCCTCAATATTTCAAGATAATATTTGACAAGAAATGTAAAAAAATATATAATACTCCCCACGAGGTGAATTAAATGCAATTTTTCAGTTACGTAGCGGCCGCCTTTGGGCAGGTTTCGATCCTGGCCGTTTTGGTGGTGTTGGGCTTTGTCTGCGATAAAGTAGGGCTCTTTACCCAGCGGCTCGCCAAGGATTGCAACGATCTGCTTTTCTATATTATAACCCCGGCGGCGATCATTCACTCTTTTTTGAGTGTGGAATTCAGTGCCGCCAACGCCCTTTCGTTTTTGAATATGGCGCTGATCATGGTGATCCTTCACGGGGTAGGGGCTTTGGTACTTCGTTTTTGCTATAAGGACTCCGGCGAGAACCGCCCCATCTTTCAATATGCCTCCGTTTACGGAAACGTGGGGTACATGGGGCTTCCTCTGGCCCAGGCGGTGGCTGGCGCCGAGGGCGTTTTTTACTGCTCTGCCGCGGTGGTGGTCTTTAACGTGTTTGCTTTTACCCACGGCATCGGCCTGATGCAGCGCGGTAAGGAAAAAATATCTATGAACAAAATGCTGATCAATCCCGGCACCATCGGTATTATGATCGGCCTGCCTCTTTGCCTTTTGAAGGTCTTTTTGAAGCTGGAGCTGCCGGAGCTGATCCTTTCTCCCATCGGTCATATCGCAAATCTGAATACCCCCATGGCCATGCTGATGTTCGGCACCTATTTGGCCAATACCGACCTGCCGGGAATGTTCCGCCAAAAGGAAAACTACCTGGTGGCACTGATGAAGCTGATCCTGTTTCCCGCGGTGATACTCACCGGTGCATATCTGCTGGGCGTGCGCGGCCCGCTTCTCTTGGCGGCGGCGGTGGCCTGCAGTGCCCCCACCGCCAACAATACGGTGATGTTCGCCGCCAAATACGGCCGCGATACCGGTATCGCCTCCAAGGCCAGCGGATTTTCAAGCGTTTTATCGATTATTACAATGCCGCTGTTTATAGCATTAGCCGATCTTTTAGGTTAAAAAAGAACCGCAGAGCTACTCGCTCTGCGGTCTGTTTTTTCATTTGTTTTTCAACGCTTCGTCGATCTTCCAGTTATTGGCTTCCAGCAACTGTTCCGCCTGTTCGGGAGAGCAGCTTGCCAGCTCGCTGGTCATGCGGATCATTCGTGCCTTCAGCTTGATGTTGACGGGCTTGATATAGATCATATAGTTTTCGTAGACCCGCCCCATCCGGATCATCACGCCGGTGGAGATCATGTTCAGCACCATCTTATGGGCGGTGCCCGCCTTCATGCGGGTGGAGCCGGTGACGATCTCGGGACCGGTATCGGTCACAATGTTGATCTCGGCTGTGCGGGTGACCCCGCAATCGCTGTTGCAGGTAAGACCCACCGTCAGAGCGCCCTGCTCCTTGGCGTAGGTCAGTGCCCCGGTGATGTAGGCGGCGTTACCGGCAACGGAAATACCCATAACGGTATCCAGTTCGGTGATATTGTGCTGCATAATGTCGTTTTTGCCCCGCTCGGCGTCATCCTCTACTCCTTCCTGGGAGCGGCGCAGAGCGACGTCTCCGCCGGCGATGATTCCCACCACCAAATCGGGGGAAACACCGTAGGTGGGAGGACACTCCGAAGCATCTAAAACGCCTAATCTGCCGGAGGTACCGCAGCCCATGTAAAACAGGCGGCCGCCCTTTTTCATCCGTTCGCTGATGGCCTCGATGGCTTCGGCAATAGCGGGGGAGGCAAGGTCTACGGCATCCGCCACCTCGCGGTTGGCCTGTTGCATCACCGCCACCATTTCGGCGGGGCTCATTTTATCAATATGGGTGGAATTGGGGTTACGTGTTTCGGTACGAATCATGGTTATCTTCCTTTCTGTTCCTCTTTTAATAAACGCGCCAGGCGCAGAGCGCCCATGACGGGTTCGTCTTTTAAAATTTCGATCTGCAGATTTTCTGTCGCCGCCTCCTTTTGCAACAGCGGCAACAGCACGTCGGCGGCCTTGGTCAGGCTTCCGCCCAGTACCAGGGGGATCTCGCTTTTCGCATCAAACCGCCCTTTTGCCGCTTGAATGTGGGCGGCAAATTTCCGCACGTTTTCTTGCAGGATTTCGGTCGCCACCGTATCTCCCTTGCGCACCGCCTCAAAAAGCAGCACCGCAAAGGAGGCGATGTAATGCTTATCTTTTTGGTAAAAATCCGGCAGGGCATCAAAGATCTTCCGATGGGTCTGCTGTTCAAAAAGCGTGGTCAAAAGCGTTTTTGGACCACTGCCGTCGCACTCCGCCAAAACGGCGTGGAGCGCAGATTTCCCCAACTCGTAGCCGCTGCAGCTGTCCCCTAACAGATAACCGTATCCGCCAAAGCGGGTGAGGTTTCTGCTTTGAGAGGTGAACACCACCGAGCCGGTCCCCAGGATGGCCACGATGCCGTCCCGCTCCCGAAGCCCTGCCGAGATGATGTTTGCGGCATCGGTCCCGTAGGAAATGGCGGCGAAGCCGAACCGTTTGAGGATGGGGGGCAGCAACGTGGGGCTGACCGAGGCACCGCCTGCCAGCCCGAAGTGGGCGTAGATCTGCCGCAGGGAGATCCCGTCGCAGGTTTCGGCAACGCCCTTGGTCAGCACGGATGTGATCCCGTCCGGGGTCAAATTGACCACGTTACAGGGTCCATGCAGGGTCTGCCGGATGATCTTTCCCTTGGCGTCTGTCAGCACGAATTTCGTCTTGGTACCGCCACCGTCTACACCCAAAAAATAAGAGGGCGCTTTTTTGAAGGCGAAGAGGGTGTCCAGGTCCACCTGCAGTACCTCCGAAAGGCGGAGCAACGCCTCGGTGGGTGGAAAAACGTGACCCGCTTCCCATTTGCTGATGGCCTTTCCGCTGTAGGCGATTCGCTCCCCCAGCTCCTGCTGGGTCAGACCGGCGGAACGGCGGTAAAATCGCAGATTTTTTGCAAGATTTTGCATTTTTTTATCCAAAAAATCACCTCATTTGAATAAAGAATACCATAAACAGATTAGAGTGTAAAGGTACATTTTTGAGAACAAAACAAAAAACTCCACAAATCGTGGAGTTTTTGTTGTATTTACAGTACGCCCCGATAGTAAAGTCCCCGGGTGTGGTCGGTGGGGGGAAGCCCGCGGCCAAGGGCGTATTCATCGATGATACGGGCAATTTGTGCGGGGCTCTCGTCGGTAAAGAGCAGGCGACCGAAAGAGACGTCTGCCTCCTGCCATTCCCGACTGCGGTCTGCCAGATAAAGCGGGGTGCTGTTGAACAGCACGTTGCGGCAGCCGTGATCACAGGCGATGGGAAAGGCCCGCCCCGTGCGGTCGGTGAGGGCGGCGCCGTTGCCGTTTTTGCAGGTGGTGAAATTGCGGATAAAGCAGTTTCTCGTCTCCATCAACGGCAGACGGCCGTAGACGATGATACCGGCGGGCATCGGCTTGTGCAACCGGCGGATCTGCATGAGGGTCAGCTCGAAAGAAAGGGTGATATCTTGTAGCTCGTCGGCCAGAACGGTCAGCGCCTGGCTGTTGGCGGCATTAAACGAAAAGTCCCCGTGCACCGCAAAACCGAGCTCTTTCAGCGGAGCGAGCTGCCCGGGGTTGCGTACCAGCGCCCGGCGAAAGCCCATCTCATAAAGGGTCTTTGCCATTTCAAGGAGCTCTTTTTCTTCGGTCACCGCCGGGAAAAAGACCCCTGCCCGGGGATCCTTCGCCAAGGGGCGGCAACGCTCTGGCTCCTTGCCGTTGAGCCAATACCGCTTTAAGCGGGGATCCGGCTTGGGGAGCGCCTTTTCGGGGTCCCAGAACCAGCCCTCCAGGGACGGAGTTTGCTTTTGCTCCACTGCCGGAGCAGGCTCCGGGAGCAGACCGTAAAAATCGTGTGGCTTCGGCTCAAAATGCCGCTCCACCGCCGCCAGCGCCTCCCGCCGAAGCGCATTGAAGGCCGAGGCGGGATAGAAAAGGTCGTGGCGCACCAGGGCGGTGCATTCCGCCAGCTCAAAGGGGGTACCGCCCAGCTTGGAAAGACTGCGGATGGCATCCTCCTCCGTCACCTCTTTTTTGAGGGCGGGCTGGGGAGCGGGGCCGATGATATCGGTCTTAAAATCCTCGCAACGGACCGTCAGCCGGCAAAGCTCTTCCCGCATGAACAGTCGGAAAGAAATCTGTCGTTTTTTGGGCTCATAGTCCTCTTCTAACGTTTTTTTGACCTCTTTTACTGCGTTTTTGTAATCAAAATAATCGGTTTTTGTTTTGGTGCCGAACATATCTGTTCCCAAACGTTCGGTCAGGTAGCCCTGGGTAAACCCATCCCGCGAGAAGATGTGCGCCAGGCGGGTGATGTCCTCTTTCGTGGGGGCGGTGCCCTCCAGCGCCTTGCGGTAGGCGGCGGTGACGCTCCCCACGTATTCCGGGGATTTCAACCGCCCCTCGATTTTAAGAGAGGTGACCCCGGCCTTTTTCAATTCTTCCAGATATTCCAGGGTGCAGAGGTCCTTCAGGCTCAAGGGGTACTGTCCGTTTTCGTAGGGAAGGCGGCAGGGCTGGGCGCAAAGACCACGGTTGCCGCTCTTCTGGCCGATGACCGCCGAAAGATAGCAGTTGCCGCTGTAGCACATGCAAAGGGCACCGTGGGCAAAGACCTCGATCTCCATGGTGGTGGAGGCACAGATCTCCCGGATCTCCCGCAAGGAGAGCTCCCGGGCCAAAACCACCCGCTTGAAGCCCGATTTTTCTAAAAATCTGACGCCGCTTGTGGTGTGGATATTCATCTGTGTGGAGGCGTGAAGGGGCAGGGTGGGGCAGACCGCTTGCAGTACCCTTGCCACCCCAAGATCCGAAACGATGGCACCGTCGGCACCGGACTCGGCGATCTCCCGCGCCAACTCCATGAGGGCGGGGAGCTCGTCCTCCCGGGTGAGGGTGTTGACGGTGACGTACACCTTGACCTTCCTGAGGCGGCAGAACCGTACCAGCTCCTTGAGCTCCTCACCGTCAAAGCCCTTTGCGGCCCGGCGGGCATTGAGGATACGGCCGCCCACATAGATGGCGTCGGCGCCGTTATGGACCGCACTTCTGGCGGCTTCAAAATCCCCGGCAGGGGCTAAAATTTCCATCGGTTTTTTCATCCTTTTTTGAGTGATTTCAGCCTTATTATAGTAAAAAAATGAGAATATTTCAACCGCAACTTGACGAAAGACGAAAAAAAGAGTAAAATAAAGTACATTACTTTTGACTTTGGAGAGATGAGCATGAATAAGATCGCTGTATTCTTTCGCAAATACGGCCATAAGCTGCTGACCTTTATGATCGGCCTGGTCTTCCTTTCCTTCTGCGCTTTTATGCTGGTTTTGGGGATCAATCGTGTCTATCATATGTTCAAGCCGGCTGATATTTATCTTGAGAACGTGGACCCGGATCTGATCTGGGAGGGCGCCGCCTACGACGAGGTGCGCGCCGCCGGCCTGGAGGAGGGCTCTGCCGAATATTTTGAACTGTATATTTCTAACTTTGTGCGGCAGGATTTTCCGGGCTTTACCAGCCCCCTGGGGTTGGATACCGATTACTTTGTGTCCTTCGGTATCTGGCAGGCCATCAAGGTCAACGGTCAGGGCGTTTATCACATGAAGGAGGACGGCAGCTTCCTGGTCCCCAAGGCGGACGTGGAAAAATACGCTCTCTACAGCTTTGATTATCCCGGCAAGATCACCCACCGTGACGTGGAGGTCTGCGGTGCCTTTGATTACGATTCCCTCAGCGGATGCTATAAGGTCAAGAGCGACGCTATGAACGCGACCTATATGGTCCCCAAGGTCATCGACGTGAAATTCGATGA
The DNA here is from genome assembly GCA_964383835.1 of uncultured Eubacteriales bacterium. GTDB lineage: Bacteria > Bacillota > Clostridia > Oscillospirales > QAKW01 > QAKW01. The sequence goes on along the minus strand of CAYLIT010000005.1, from coordinate 11,763 downwards.
GGAGACCCAGATCTATACCCTGACGGTGGATTGCTATTATCAGGAGGCCCTCAGCGAGGAGGACGCCACCGAGGATCCCACCAAGTTCGCCAAGCGGCTTTCCATCACCATGCAGAAGGTGGAGGAGATCATGACCATCAACGATGCAGAGACCAACGTGACCAACTATCTGTATACCGCCTGTGCGCTGGTGGACGAGACCATTGACAGCGGTAAATGATGAAATTCAAAAAAAGAGTGACCGACGGCCACTCTTTTTTAAAATAATCACCCCGAAAAGAGAGTTACATGGAACGAACAGAACGCAATTCGGCTTACCGGGATTTCCGGGTGAGCGCCTACCGAAAAAAATATGATACCGCGCTGCTCTACGGCGGAAAAAGCGTTTCCTTCGGGGCGCTGCTGAGCCGGGTGGAGTATGCCTATAACACCTTTTGCCAGATGGGGGTCACTCCCGGCAGTCGGGTCTGTCTGTGGCTGCCCAACTGTCCCGATCTGCTGGCCAGCTTTTACGGACTTTCCCGGCTGGGCGCGATCGGCACGCTGATCCATCCGGAGGATACGGTCCGGGAGGTGCGGCGGCAGATGGAGGCGGCGGATGCCGCGATGCTGATCACCACCGCCGGTCGCTACGAAACGTTTTGCGAGGAGGGGGAGCCTCTGCCGCCAAGCCGGGTGGTCCTCTGCCGCCCGGAGCGGGATATGAAGGGGCGGGATCGCCGCATCTATCGGGCGCTGGAGACGGCACCCCGGGAGGAAGTGAAGGGCTACCTGCTGGAGGATCTGATGGCGGAAAACCGCTATAACGCTCTGGAAACGCCCTTTGGGGACAATGCCCAGGATGCCGTCCTGCTTTGCGGGACCAGCAGCTTTATCGCGCCGAGATTTATCTCTTACTTACCGGAGGAGCTTTCCGCCACGGCGGCCCAGTTCCGTAAGCACCGGGAGCAGATCAATACGGTCTTTATTGAAAATTCCTTCGCCACTGAGGGCGGCTTTTTGGCCGCGCACAGCGCTCTTTCTGCCGGAAAGACGGTGCTTTGGAGCGTGGGTGAGCCCTATGAGCTTTTGAAGAAGCACAAGCCGGATTTCCTGGTAGGAACGGAAGAGTTCTTTTATGAATTCCGGCAGAGAACGGCGTTTTTCGGTGCCAAATGGGCCAATCTGCAGGGCGGGTATCAGATCGGTAAGGAGCTGACCCCCTTGATGGAAAAGTTCGCCGCCCGGGCCTTTGAAGAGGTGGGCGGACGAGGCGCTCTTTCCGGCTCGCCGGTACCGCTGAAGGTGCGCAGGGAGAACCTTTATTTTGCCAAGGATTACGGTGTTCGCCTGGCAGATCTGGAGCAGGTGCTGTGCGATCTTTACGGTGTGGAAAAATGCCGCTGTACCGCCGATTCCGCCGGCATCCGCATCCGGATCCTGCCGGATGGCAGGGAGTCGATCTCGGCCTTGGGGCGGACCCTGGTGGCCTGCTGTCGCCGGGAGCTGAATCCGGTCCATCTGCCACGTTCGGTGGAGTTTTGTTCAACTCTTTAAAAAAATACTTTACTAATAATAATTTCTATGCTATAATTATAAATCATTTGTATTGAAAGGATCATCGCATGGGAACTGTCATCAGTATCGTTTCCGGCAAGGGCGGTGTGGGGAAAACGACCCTCTGCGCTAATCTTGCTTTTGCCCTGGCGTTGGCGGGTCATTCCGTGATCGCCATCGACGGTGATATGGGCTTGCGCAACCTGGATATCCTTTTGGGGCTGGAAAGCAAGGCACCCTATGATCTGCTGGATATTTTAGAGGGGCGTTGCCCGGTGGGGCAGGCGATCGTGGCTCATGATACGCTGCCGTCGATGCACTTCATTCCCGGTGTGGAGGATTATACCGCCAAGATCGACCGGGGCGCTCTGCGCCGGCTTTGCCGCTGGCTGGGGGATCGTTATGAATACGTGCTGATCGATGCGCCTGCCGGTGTGGGCGAGGGATTCCGGGACGTGCTGTATTGCGCCCAGCGCTGTATCGTGGTCTCCACCCCCGACCTGACCGCCGTGCGGGATGCAGGCAGAACCGCCGCCATTATCGCGGGGCTGCGGCCCATCCGTACCGAGCTGGTGATCAATAAAGTACGCAAGCAGATGATCCGCAAAGGGTATCTGCAGAATATCGATCAGGTCATGGATTCGGTTTCCCTGCCGCTTTTGGGGCTGGTTCCCCATGACGAAGAGGTGGTCATCTCTTATAATGCAGGCGCCATTCTGCCGCAGAAGAGATCGGCGACGGCAGAGGCCTTTAAGAACATAGCGGGACGGCTGGCGGGGGAGGATATCCCGTTGGCACCGTTCTGGAGAAAAAAGTAGGAGGATAGAAAAAGATGAAGATCGCATTGATCGCCCATGAAAAGAAAAAGGAATTGATGGTGCAGTTTTGCATCGCATACGCGGGCATTCTGGCCAAGCATAATCTTTGCGCCACCGCCACCACCGGCAATCTGATCGCCGATGCCACCGGGCTTGAGATCAATAAGGTCCTCAGCGGCCCCCACGGCGGCGAGGATCAGATCGCGGCCCGTATCTCCTACGGCGAGATCGACGTGCTGCTCTTTTTCCGGGACCCCCTGACCCCCCCCACCCCGGAGCGGGAGGAGCAGAACATCCTGCGTCTTTGCGACGTGCATAACGTTCCGGTCGCCACCAACATCGCCACCGCCGAGGTTATTATCATGGCTCTGGAGCGCGGCGACCTGGATTGGCGCGAGATCAATAAGTAATTATTTTCGGGAATCACGCGGGCGGCTTTGGCTCGCTTGATCCCTGCCGGATCATCCCTGCTCCCAACGAGCGGGGATTTGCTCTGTTTATAAACAAGACCAAACAAGACGAAAAAGGAGAAAAAGATCAAAAATGGCTCAGATTTCTGCCCCGAAAGGCACACAGGATATCCTGCCCCGCGACTCCGGCCGCTGGTTGCAGGTGGAAAATATTATTCGCGAGTTTTGCGCTCAATACGGATTTAAGGAGATCCGTACCCCGGTATTTGAACACACCGAGGTGTTCGTACGGGGCGTGGGAGAGACCACCGACGTGGTCACCAAGGAGATGTATACCTTTGAGGATAAGGGCGGCCGCTCGGTGACTCTGCGGCCGGAGGGTACCGCCGGGATCGTCCGCGCCTTTGTGGAGAACGGCTTGTTCAACGAAGCCCTGCCCACCAAGCTTTACTACATGATCCAATGCTTCCGTTACGAAAAGCCCCAGAAAGGCCGGCTGCGTGAATTCCATCAGTTCGGTATCGAGCTGTTCGGCGCACCCGATCCTATTGCAGATGCCACCGTCATTTCACTGCCTTACCGTCTCTTTAAAAAGGTGGGGCTGAACGGCATCTCGCTGGAGCTCAACTCCATCGGCTGTAAGGAATGTCGCGGCAAGTACCGCGAGGCGTTGATCTCGTTCTTTGAAAAGGATCGGGAAAAGCTTTGCCCCACCTGTCGGGAACGGCTGGAAAAGAATCCTATGCGGATCTTGGACTGCAAGAGTGAGATCTGCCGTGAGGTGGCCAAGGATGCACCCTTGATCACCGATTATCTTTGCGAGGAGTGCGATCATCATTTCGCCGCCGTGAAGGAATATCTGGATACCATGGGCATCGCTTATAAAGTCAATCCCCGGATCGTCCGCGGTCTGGATTACTATAACCGCACCGTCTTTGAATTCGTCAGCGATCAGATCGGCGCCCAGGGCACCGTTTGCGGCGGCGGCCGTTACGACGGCATGACCGAGCAGTTCGGCGGCGCGCCCCAGCCCGGCATCGGCTTCGCCATGGGTATGGAGCGGTTTATGCTGGTGCTGGAGCAGGCCGGTGTTGAGCTGCCTGCAGAGCGCAGCTGCGATCTGTTCCTCATCCCCCTGGGTGACCGTGCCTGTAAGGAGGCGGTCAAGCTGTGCGGCCGGATGATGGAAGAGGGCGCCCGGGTGCAGTACGATCTGCTGCGGCGGTCGGTAAAGGCGCAGATGAAGTATGCCGATAAGCTCGGCGCCGCCTGCACCGCCGTCATGGGCGACAGCGAATTGGACGAAGGATTTATTACTGTAAAAAATATGGCAGACGGCCGCCAGGAAAAGGTGGCGCTGGATGCCCTGGATAGCAAATGGTTGGAGGAGTTTATCAAATGAGAAGAACAGATTATTGCGGCAACATCACCCCCGGGCAGATCGGGCAGAAGGTAACGGTCTGTGGCTGGGTACAGCGTCAGCGCGACCTGGGCGGCCTGATCTTTATTGATCTCAGAGACCGTACCGGTCTGGTGCAGCTGCAGTTTGACGAGTCGGTCAACAAAGAGGCTTTTGACGTAGCCTTCGGCGTACGCAGTGAGTACGTGCTGGAGGTGACCGGTACCGTGGCCAAGCGCGGCGGTGCCGTCAACGAAAACCTCAAGACCGGTATGCTGGAGATCCTGGCCGATACCGTGAAGGTGTGGTCCCGTGCCAAGACCCCTCCCTTTGAGATCGTGGAGAACAGCAACGTAAACGAAGAACTGCGTTTGAAGTACCGCTTTTTGGATCTCCGTCGCCCCGACCTGCAGGGCAACATTCTGATGCGTCACCGCATCACCAAGATCACCCGGGACTATTTTGACGAGAACGGCTTTATCGAGATCGAAACTCCCATGCTGATGAAGTCTACCCCCGAGGGCGCACGGGACTACCTGGTTCCCAGCCGGATCCATCCCGGCAGCTTCTACGCCCTGCCCCAGTCCCCTCAGATCTACAAGCAGCTTTCCATGGTGGCCGGTTTTGACCGCTATATGCAGATCGCCCGTTGCTTCCGCGACGAGGATCTGCGTGCCGACCGTCAGCCGGAGTTTACCCAGATCGACTTAGAGATGTCCTTCGTGGAGATGGAGGACGTTTTAGGAATGGTCGAGGGCTTCATGGAGCGGGTGTTCCGTGAGGCGCTGGGCGAGGAAGTCAAGCTGCCCCTGCCCCGTCTGACCTATCAGGAGGCGATGGATCGTTTCGGCTCCGATAAGCCCGACACCCGGTTCGGTATGGAGCTGTTTGACATCAGCGATATCGCAAAGGATTGCGGCTTCGGCGTGTTCAGTGGTGCCATCGAAGCCGGCGGCAGCGTGCGCGGTATCACCGCCGAGGGCGGCGCCGCTACCCTGACCCGTAAAGAGATCGATAAGCTGACCGAGCACGCCCGCGGCATCGGTGCCAAGGGTCTTGCCTTTATCCGCTGGATGCCCGAGGGGATCAACTGCTCCTTCGGTAAGTTCCTTTCCGAAGAAGAGATGAAGGCCATTCTGGAGCGCTCCGGCGCCAAGGAAGGCGACGTGGTACTGTTTGTGGCCGATGCCAAGAAGAGCATCGTGCTGAACACCCTGGGCGCTCTGCGTTTGCTGGTTGCCGATAAGCTGGGCGTTAAGAAAGAGGGCTATCAGCTTCTGTGGATCACCGAGTTCCCCTTCTTCGAGTGGGACGAGGATAATCAGTGCTGGGTGGCTATGCACCATCCGTTTACCTCCCCCATGGACGAGTGCCTGCAGTACCTTGAGACCGATAAGGCCAAGGTCCGCGCCAAGGCCTACGACTTAGTGCTCAACGGCGTTGAGCTGGCCAGCGGCTCTATCCGGATCACCGATCCCGAGCTGCAGGGCAGAATGTTCAATATGCTGGGTCTTTCTCCCGAAGAAGCCCATCAGAAGTTCGGCTTCCTGACCGACGCTTTCCAGTACGGTGCGCCTCCCCACGGCGGCTTAGGCATGGGTCTGGATCGCTTGGTGATGCAGCTGCTGGGGCTGAAGAACCTGCGTGACGTTGTGGCCTATCCCAAGGTACAGAACGCCTCCGAGCTGATGAGCAGCTGCCCCTCCGAGGTCTCCCCCGAGCAGTTGCGTGAGCTGGGCATTGCCATTATTCCGCAGGAAGAAAAATAATACAAAAGAGAATTCACAGATTGTTTACAGCGACGATGTCTGTTCTGTGTTAAAATGAAATTGAAAATCTATTACTAAGGAGAAACCTTATGATCGAGGTAAAGAATATCGTCAAAAAATATGGCGATAAATTCGCCGTCAACGATGTATCCTTTAAGATCGAGACCGGCGAGATCGTGGGATTTCTGGGCCCCAACGGTGCCGGTAAATCCACCACGATGAACATTCTGACCGGTTACCTTTCCGCCAACAGCGGTACGGCGGTCATCGACGGGATCGATATCCTGGAGGATCCCACCGCCGCCAAGCGACTGATCGGCTTTTTGCCGGAGCAACCGCCCCTTTATATGGACATGACGGTGAAGGAGTATCTGAACTTCGTCTATGACCTGAAGGGCTGTAAGTTCCCCCGCAAGGAGCACCTTGCGGAGATCTGCGAGCTGATCAAGATCACCGACGTGTATAACCGGATGATCAAGAACCTTTCCAAGGGCTACCGTCAGCGTGTGGGCTTCGCCCAGGCGTTGGTGGGCAATCCCCCGGTGCTGATCCTGGACGAGCCTACCGTGGGCTTGGATCCGAGGCAGATCATTGAGATCCGCAACCTGATCCAGCGGCTGGGTAAAAAGCATACCATTATCCTTTCTACCCATATCCTGCAGGAGGTGCAGGCGGTCTGCGACCGGATCATCGTCATCAACAAGGGTCAGCTCATCGCGGACGGTACCGCCGACGCCCTTACATACAAGACTGCCGGCAACCGTCGGCTGGTGGCCCGCGTTGCAGGCGGCAAGACCGAGGTGAAAAAGGCGCTCCGCGCCATGGACGGCATCCTGTTTGTGGACGACCTGGGTCAGAAGGAGCAGGGCACCTTCGATTACCTGATCGAAAGCCAGCCCAGTGTGGATATCCGCAAGCCCCTCTTCCGGATGCTGGCAGAGCGTGGCTGGGTGCTGATGGGCCTCAAATCGATGGATATGTCGCTGGAAGACGTGTTCGTCAACCTGATCACCAACGAGGGAGGTGTAGAAGAATGACCGCTGTGTGGAAAAGAGAGCTGCGCTCTTATCTGAAATCCCCGGTAGGGTATGTGTACCTGTTTTTGTATCTCATTATCGCAGGTGCGGTGTTCAGCATTTTTAACCTGGCCAATTCCAGCTCGGATGTCACCTATTATTTCTTCTATAGCTGCTACATCATGATCCTGGTCATTCCCATCCTCACCATGAAGCTGTTCCCCGAGGAGCGGAAGAATAAGACCGATCAGATCCTGATCACCGCCCCCATCAACATTACCCAGATGGTACTGGGCAAGTTCTTTGCTGCCTACACCATGTTTTTGATCAGCCTGGTGCCCAGCGTTTTCTGCATGGGCTTTCTGGCCATCAACGGCAACGTGGAGTACGGCATCCTGGCCGGCAGCTACGTAGGCATTTTGCTGGTAGGCGCCGCCTACATCGCCATCGCCATGCTGATGGCCTGCATCACTGAAAGTCAGATCATCGCCTTTATGATGGGCTTCTTCACCCTACTGCTCTTTGCCATCTGCGATGTGCTGGCAAACGTGATCAATGTATCCTTTGTAACCAAGATCGTCAACGTGATCTCGGTCTCTGCCCGCTTTTCAAAGCTGGCCGGCGGCCTCTTTGACTTCTCTGCAATCTTCTATTTCATCAGTCTGACGGTGGTATTTCTGTTCCTCATCGTCCGTATCATCGATAAAAGGAGGTGGAGCTGATGGCCAAGATGTCCTTTTTCAAAAGCCGGAAATTCAAATACGGTTCTGTGGCCACCGGCCTCACGGTTGCCTTTGTGGCGGTGGTGATCATCGTCAATATCATCTTCTCTCTGCTTGCAGACGCCTATTCCTGGAAGCTGGATATGACCTCTTACGATCTTTACAGTATTTCGGACAGCACCAAGCAGGTGGTCAATGCTCTGACTAAGGAAGACGAGATCAAGCTGACCGTTATGTATAACGAAGAAAACTATCCCGAGGTGTTCCGCGAAACGGTCAAGCGGTTTGCCAACCTTTCCGCCAACATCGAGTGTAGCTACGTGGATCCCGAGGTCAATCCCAACATCCTGACCTCCTTCGGCACCGAGTACAGCATTTCCGTGGGCGCGGTCGTGGTGCAGAACGGCGAACGGCTCCGCGTTATCAACTTCGAGGATATGTACGAGCAGGATTCTACAAGCTACACCATTACCTATAAGATCGAGGAGTGCCTGGCCTCTGCGGTACTGCACGTCACCAAGGAGCAGGTCCCTCTGGTCTACTTCGTGACCGGTCACGGTGAGGATGGCTACGATTCCTTCATGAGCCTCATCGCCAACAACGGTAACGATGTGCAGGAGGTCAAGCTGAATCAGTTGACTTCCTTCGATGATATGGCCCGCGTCATGGTCATCTGCGGCCCGGCTATCGATTATTCCGAGGCTGAGATCCGTATTCTGCAGGAATTCCTGACCAACGACTATAACTACGAGCGGGATCTGTTCTTCTTTGCCGATCCGGAAGCGCCTGAGTTGCCCAACCTGGAGGCCTTTTTGGCAGAGTGGGGCTTTGGTCTTGGAGATAACGTGGTGCTGGAGTCGGATAGCTACAGCGCCGCCACCTATGCCACCTCTTCGGAGTCCGGCCCTCTGTACCTGATCCCCTCCTATACCGAAAATACCGTCAGCGAGGTAACGTTGACCGCCGATTATCTGAGCGTGGTTCCCAACGCCCGGTCCATCGAGCTGCTGTTCGAGACCTCCGGCATTACCGAGACTGCCGCCCTGATGACCACCTCCGACGAATCCTATGCCAAGAATTTTGAGAGCATCAATGCAGGCTATCAGAAGGCCGAGGGCGATGCAGAGGGTCCCTTTGACGTGGCGGCGATCGCTACCCGTTATAAGTACATCAACAACGTGGCGGTGGAAAGCCATCTCTTTGCCGCCGGCTCTGTGGATATGCTGGGCGAGTACTACATCACCTATAACGGCAACGGTGCCTTCCTTTATAACATCTATGCCATGATGGTGGGCGAGAACGAGATCGATATCGTGGGCGCCTCCAAGGTTGCTACCTCTACTGTTATGACCCTGGATACTGCCACCATACGGTGGGGCTCCATCATCTTTATTGCAGTGATCCCTGCCATCTTCCTGGTGATCGGTCTGATCGTTTATATCCGGAGGAGATACTTATGATGAAGCGTTTAAGACCTCTTCTGATCCTGGCAGGCTCCGCTGCTTTGTTGGGTATTTTGCTTTGGGTATTGGTGGCGTTTGTCCTGCCCAAGGATGAGGCCGGTGAAGAGAAGGGCAACTCGGTCGTTCTGATCGATGCAGATCTTGATGAAGCCGATTCGGTGGAAATCAAGAATACCTTTGACCGCTATACGTTGGTCAAAAAGGCCATTGGCACCTACTATGTAGAGGGCAAGGAGGGCTACGCGGTGAACAGCACCTCCGTGATCTCCATGCTGGAGGATATCGGCAGTCTGACCGCTACCAAAAAGCTCATCGAGTCCCCCTCTGAGGAACAGCTGGAAAGCTACGGCCTGACCGATCCTTACGGTACGGTCAAGGTGACCGATGATGAAAAGACCTATGAATTCTACCTGGGAACCACCTCCTCTTCGGGCAACTACTATCTGCAGATGGCAGGGGATCCCGCGGTCTACCTGGTGGACAGCACCGTGCCCGATACGGTACTGCTTTCCCGTTATCAGTTCTACTCCAACGCGCTGATCGATTTCGCCGGCGAAACGGAAGAACTGGAAAATCTGACTGATATCACCATCGGCGGCAACGACCGGGAGCAGGAGATCGTTATCGCAATGAATGAGCTGGAGGACGATGAGGTGGGTACCTCTTATATGATGACGGCGCCGATCTATCAATCCTTCTCCAGCACCGTTCAGACCGATCTCACCGAACTGCTGACCTCTCTTGCGACCTGTGCGGTGGTGGGGGACGATACCAGCCTTGCATCCTTGAAAAAGTACGGTCTGGATAAGCCCGCCTACACCCTGACCTACGTGATGGACGGCGAAACGGTGACGGTGCATTTCGGCAAGGTCAACGACAGTGATTACCGGTACTGCTACGTGCCTGAAGGCAAGTTCATTCACTATGTTGAAAATACCTATACCGAGTGCCTGGGTGAGCCTCTCAAGAGCTATTGCGAAGATATGATCTATACCCGGGCGGCGGATGCCCTTACGCATATCACTATCAGCGGTAGCGGCAAGAACTTTGAAATTGCCGTTGGCGATAAGGATGAAGAGGGTAACTTCTTCGTCACCATCAATAATAAGCAGGTGGATAGCGAGCTGTTCTCGGATTTCTACGCCCACATTCTGACCATCGGCATCACCGATCTGGGGCAGAAGGGCGAGAGTAAGACTCCTTATCTTACCGTCAACTTTACCTTGACCGACGGCACCAAGGAGAATATTAAGTTTTACTCCGTTTCGGAACTGAAATGCTTTGTGGAGGTCAACGGTACCGGAAACTTCTGGGTCAGCACCCTGAACGTGGATAAGATCCTCAACAACGCGCAAAAGCTTTACGACGGCGACGTCATTTACCTTGAATGGTAATACAAAACGGGCTACGAAATTTTTTCGTAGCCCGTTTTATTGACTTTGACTTCGAAAAGGGTTACACTTTGATAAAGAGGTGATTTCCATGAGTACGTTCAAAAAAGGCGGCACGGAATATATTACGGGCCTGATCGAAGCGGCAATCAAGGACGGCAGTCGCACCGCCACCGTATGCGGTAACCATGAGATCGAATCGGTGATCCGTATTCCTTCGGACTTTACGTTGATTTTAGACGGTTGCCATCTTTGTATGGCAGACGGTGTCTTTTCCAATATGTTCACCAACCAGGCCTGCGGTACCGAGGCGGCCAAGAAAGCGGCGGGCGCCGATCGGAATATCGCCATCATCGGCAAAAATAATCCCATTTTGGACGGCGGTAACTATAACGGTCTTTCCGAAAAGACCCAGTTGACGGGGGATTATCCTGCGATCTGGCATAATAATTTGATCATCTTCGCCAACGTGGACGGCTTTGAGATGCGGGATTTTGCCTGCCACAATCAACGCTGGTGGGCCATCAATTTTTACGGCTGTCGTAACGGGAAGATTGAAAATATCGATTTTTGTGCCAGTGATCTCTCTGTGGATGAGGACGGAAATCTTGTTCACGGTCTGAGCCGTAAGAAATATAAACACGCATTGGTGAAAAATGCCGACGGCATCGATCTGCGCCGGGGCTGTCATCACGTTGAGATCAGCAATATCACCGGTTTCACCGAGGATGATACCGTTGCCTTGACCAACCTGAACGGGCGGGGTGAAAAGCTTTTCGGGGTGGAGGATCTGCCCGACGATATCTGCCACGTGACCATCAAAAACGTCAGAACCGCCGGCTTTTGCAGTATCGTCCGGCTGTTGAATCAGGGCGGTACCAAACTGCACGATATCGTCATCGACGGGGTGGAGGATCTGTCTAAGGATAGTCCCCATATGGACGCGGGGCTTCACGGCGTGCGGATCGGGGATGCCAAGCATATGTACGGCTCCCGCCACAGTACCGAGGAAGAGACTTATAACATCGTGGTTAAAAACGTCCGTTCCCGTGCCGAGGCGGCCGTCGCTCTTGCGGGCGGCATCGGAAACCTTACCTTAGAGAACATCGAGGGCTTTGACGGTGCTGTCGATATCCTTGACGAGCGGATTATATAATAAATAGGAAAAAACTCTTGCATTTTTTAAAGGTTTGTGGTAAACTACTTATAGATTGAATACCAAGGAGGTTCGTGAAACAC
>CAYLIT010000004.1:0-24276 GCA_964383835.1 uncultured Eubacteriales bacterium | reverse complement strand
GGCGGCATTTATGAAAATGATTTCGGCTTTGATGGTGGTAAGAGCTTCGGTCTGACCATTGCGGCCCTGGGCTTTTTGAGCGCCAGCATCGGCGGCGTGATCCATCTGAACATCCTGAAGCGAAAGGGCAAGATCACCCGGGTGAAAAAGCCGGAGGCCGCCATCACCTCCGAGCAGATCCAGGGCGAGAACGAGATCCCCATGCAGGGCAGTATGGATAAGCTGACCGTTCAGCTGGCTTTGGTGGCAGGCGCTTACTTCCTGGCTTATTTGTTGATGCTTCTTTTGGGGATGCTGTTGCCGGGTATGAAGTCGGTCATCTTCGGCTTCAACTTCCTGTTGGGCGTTATCGCCGCCACGTTGATCAAAACGGTGATCAACTTCCTACAGAAAAAGCGGATCATCAACCGCCAGTATTGCAACGATTTTCTGATGACCCGTTGCAGTAACTTCTTTTACGACGTAATGGTGGTGGCAGGCATCGCCGCCATCCGCCTGGATATTTTGGAAAACTATTGGAGCATCATCCTTATTCTGGGTGTTGTGGGCCTGGTGATCACGTATATCTATAACCTTATCACCGCCCGGACCCTCTTCCCTGCATATTCGGAGGAGCAATTCCTGACCATGTACGGTATGCTGACCGGCACTGCCAGCACCGGCGTTATTCTGTTGCGCGAGATCGATAACGATTTTGAAACCCCCGCCGCCGATAACCTGGTCTATCAGAATTTCCCTGCCATCGTGTTTGGTTTCCCGCTGATGCTGTTGGCTACCATGGCACCGCAAAAACCGCTGATGACCTGGGTCATTCTGCTGGTCTTTTTTGTAGTGATGAATATCATCCTGTTTCGATCCAAAATATTTAAAAAGGCAAAAATAAAGATTGAATAATAAAAAGAATAGGTATATAATAGGGGCGGAATATTTCCGCCCCTGATTTATTGCAGTGGGGGCAGATTTTAAAGAGGTGAAAAAATTGAAGATCAAAAGCAAGAAAAAAGCCCTCTTTCTTGCCGTTTGGCTGGCGCTGATCGTGGCGCTGCTGGTGGGCATCATATTGCTTTGGCCGCCCGGTGCCAAGCATGAGTCCATCAAAGAGGTGATGCAGGACGGCGTTTTGCACGAGCATAACCAAATGAACCTGTTTGGCCTCGCGGTCAATCCGGGGCTGATCTCCGCTTACGTGGTGACGGCGATCCTGCTGTTGGCGGCGGCGCTGATCCGCATCTTTGCCATTCCCCGGTTCAAGCAGATCCCCGGCAAGCTCCAGAGCATCATCGAGATGCTGGTGGAGTTTTTTGCCAACATGGCGAAGACCAACAGTCACCACCGTCCGAAGTTTATCGGTGCTTATATTTTCAGCGCCGGTGTGTATATCTGCTTCAGTACGATCTTTGAGCTGTTCGGCATTCAGTGGACCACCACCACGGGAATGTCCATGGCGTTGCCTGCGCCCATCTCTGATATTAACGGCGCCATTGCCATGGGATTTTTATCCTACGGGGTGATCCTGGGCGGTGGCTTTATCTACGCCGGCTTCCGCGGGGGCATGAGCGCCCTGAAGGATTTCTCGTTGCCCATCTCCATGAGCTTCCGCTTGTTCGGCGCTTTGCTCAGCGGACTTTTGGTGACCGAGCTGGTCTACTACTACGTGGGCCTCAGCTTTGTTTTGCCGGTGGTGGTGGGGGTGCTCTTCACGTTACTGCACGCCCTTATTCAGACCTATGTGCTGGCCACCCTGGTGTCCATCTTCTACGGCGAGGCCGTGGAACCCCGACCTAAAAAAATCAAAAAGGAAAAGAAGGTAAAAGTAAAATGAAAAAGCTGTTCTCTGTTCTTTTAGTAATTGTAATGATGTTGACGTTTGCTTCCATGGGTACTATCGGCGTACTGGCCGAAGGGGAAGAGGTGGTGGCCGAGGCTGCAGCCGATAACGGCCTTTCGGCCAAGGCCATCGCCGCCGCCGCAACGGTTGCCATCGTAGGTGCGGCCGGTGCCGTCGGTATGGCGTGGGCCATCGCCAAGAGCGCCGAGGGTATGGCCCGCCAGCCCGAGGCCGCCGGTAAGATCAACTCTGCCATGATGCTGGGTCTGGTCTTTATCGAGACTGCCATCATCTACGCTCTGATCGTAGCAATTCTGATCATCTTTGTGCTATAAGAGGTACTCTATGAACATTCCGTTAAACATTGATTTTTTGCAGGTTCTGCTTCATCTGCTGAACTTTGTGATCTTAGCCGGCGGTCTGACCTTCCTGTTGTATAAGCCGGTAGCCCGCTTCCTGGAGGAGCGCCGTGAGCAGTTTGCCAAGGCCGAAGAGGAAAATCGTCGGGCTGAAGAGGAAAATCAGCGTCTGCGCGCAGAATACGAGCAAAAGCTGGAGGAGGCCGAGGCCGAGATCCAGGAGCGGCAGAAGGTTGCTGAAAAGGAGTGGGCCGACGTGGCCGCTCAGCAGATCGACGCGGCCCGTGAGAAGGCCGCCGCCATCCTTCGCGAGGCCGAAGAGGAGGCAGAGGAGCGCAAGGAGCATATCCTGGAGTCTGCCCAGACCGAGATCAGCGAGCTGGTGGTGACCGCCGCGCAGAAATTGCTTGGCGATACCGTGACTCCCGAGCGAAACCGAGCTCTTTACGACGAATTTGTCCGGCTGGCCGGTGATAAAAAAGCCGGGAAAGAGGGCAAGGCATGATTAAAAGTAATTTCGACGACGTTCAGGAACGCGACATATTAGAGGTTGAGATCCAATGCGTCACCCCGCCTACTGCGGAGCAGCTGGAAAAGCTGAGGAAGTTTTTTCTTTCGGAGTATCAGGCGGATGACGTGGATTTCAACATCGTGCGCGATGAAAGCGTGATCGGCGGCTTCCGTATCTTTGTGGGGGACGAAAACTACGACTGGAGTACCCTGGGGCGGATCCGTCAGCTGCGCCAATCCTTTCAGGCGTTGCATAAGGAACACGGGCTTTCCGAGATCATTTCTCTGCTGAAGGAGGATATCGAAAGCTTCGAGCTGTTCGTGAGCCATCAGCAGGTGGGCTTCGTGCAGACCGTGGGCGACGGCATCGCCGTGATCGAGGGTCTGCATGAGGTGGAATACGGCGAGATCGTGCTGTTTGACAGCGGCGTGAAGGGCATGGTGCAGGATATCCGCGCCGACGGCACCAACGGTGTAGTGCTGTTTGGTGACGACAGCGAGATCAGCGAGGGCAGTCGGGTGGTCCGCACCCGTCGCACCGCCGGTATCCCCATCAGCAGCCGGATCCTGGGCCGGATCATCGATCCCCTGGGTAAGCCGGTGGATGACGAGGGAGAGATCCGGGCCAAGGAATATTTCCCCATCGAGCGTCCGGCACCGGGAATCATCGAGCGTAAATCGGTCTGTGTTCCTCTGGAGACCGGCATTTTAGCCATCGATTCCATGTTCCCCATCGGTCGCGGCCAGCGGGAACTGATCATCGGTGACCGTCAGACCGGTAAGACCACCATTGCCACCGATACCATCATCAACCAAAAAGGCAAGAACGTGGTGTGCGTTTACGTGGCCATCGGCCAGAAGGCCAGTTCTATCGCCAAGGTGGCGGCTACCCTGAAAAAGCACGATGCCATGGACTATACCGTCATCGTTTCTTCCCCCGCCAGCGACCCGGCCTCTCTGCAGTATATTGCCCCCTATGCGGGCTGCGCCGTGGCGGAGTATTTTATGTATCGCGGCCGTGACGTGCTGATCGTTTACGATGATCTTTCCAAGCACGCGGTGGCCTACCGCACCTTAAGCCTGCTGCTGGAGCGTTCCCCCGGCCGTGAGGCGTACCCCGGTGACGTTTTTTATCTTCATTCCCGTTTGCTGGAGCGTTCCGCCCAGCTTTCCGACGATCAGCGCGGCGGCAGTATGACCGCCCTGCCCATCGTGGAGACCCAGGCGGGGGACGTTTCGGCGTATATTCCCACCAATATCATCTCCATCACCGACGGACAGCTCTTTTTGGAAAGTGATCTGTTCTTCGCCGGTCAGCGTCCGGCCATCAACGTGGGCCTTTCGGTCTCCCGTGTGGGCGGCGCGGCGCAGACGAATATTATGAAAAAATCGGTGGGCTCCATCCGCTTGGATCTGGCCCAATACCGTGAGATGCAGGCCTTTTCGCAGTTCGGCGGCGAGTTGGATGCGGGTACGGCCCGCCAGCTCAAGCACGGCGCGGCGCTGATGCAACTGCTGCGGCAGAGCAACAACGCTCCCATGAGTCTGCATCGGCAGATCATCACCCTGGTCTGCGCCCGGGAAGGGATCTTCGAAGAGATTCCCACCAACCGGATCAAGGCGGTCCAGCAGGAGCTGTTGGCTTATTTTGAAGAGCATCAGAACAGTCTCTGCCTGAAGATCGAGCACGGCAAGACCTATTCCGAGGAACTGAATGCCGCTATCGTGAAGGCGGCCGAAAAATTCATCAAGAACCGTTGAAGGGAGGAATTCCATGGCCAGCGCCAGTGAGCTGAAGGCAAGGATCAGCGGCATCAGCGAGACGAAAAAAATAACCGATGCGATGTATATGATCGCTTCCTCCAAAATGCGTAAGGCTATGGGCGACCTGGAGCGGAACGCCCCCTATTTTGAGGCTTTGCGTAAAAAGGTGGGGGAGCTGATGCTCCGCATCCAGATCGAGGACCCGGACCGTTATTACCGGGTCAAGCCTCCCGAGGATCATTCCCATCAGAATCACGGCATTCTGCTCATCACCTCCGATAAGGGGCTGGCGGGAATGTATAATCAGGCGGCCATCTCTCTTTGCGAGGAGTATATGGGCCGCCACCCCCGTACCACCGTGTTTATCATCGGGGAATACGGGCGGCAGTATTTTATCAATAAAAAGATCCCCTTTGTGGAGGAATTTCACCACCCGGCCATGCGTCCCCAGCTTTGGGACGCCCGTCGCATCTGCGCCGAGCTGTTGGAGTATTACGATAACGAACAGCTGGACGAGATCAACGTCATCTATACCGACTACGTGGGCAATAAGCCGGGGGAGTGTAAAAAGCTGACCCTTTTGCCGCTGGACCGTACCCATTTTGTTCCCGATGATCCCGTGGTGCGCAATCTGGAGAATGAATACGTCCCCAGCCCCAAGGAGGTGCTGGACGGCATCGTGCCCAGCTATCTGATGGGCTTCGTTTTCGGTTGCCTGGCCGAAAGCTATTGCAGTGAGCAGCAGGCCCGGATGAACGCCATGAAGAGTGCCGGTGATAACGCCCAGGAGATGCTCCGTGCATTGCGGGTGCAATATAATAAGGTACGCCAGGCGGCTATCACAGAGGAAATGATCGAGATTGCGGCAGGTGCCAAGGCGTTGCGCCAAAAGCGCAGGAAGCTTGCCTCAGGAGAAAACAACTATGAATGAACTTGAAAAAGCCAAAAATATAGGAAGGATCATCCAGATCACCGGCCCGGTGGTGGATGTGCGCTTTGCCAAGGACTCCATGCCCCGGATCCGGGAGCAGCTTTACGTGGAGTGCAGGGGCGAGCGCCGTACCATGGAGGTGGTACAGCACATCGGGGGTTATACCGCCCGTTGCGTCATGCTGGAC
Source organism: uncultured Eubacteriales bacterium (assembly GCA_964383835.1). Taxonomy (GTDB): domain Bacteria; phylum Bacillota; class Clostridia; order Oscillospirales; family QAKW01; genus QAKW01. The sequence goes on along the minus strand of CAYLIT010000004.1, from coordinate 18,697 downwards.
GCCAGCGAGGGTCTTTGCCGTGAGATGGAGGTCTATGCCACCGGTGCGCCCATTTCGGTGCCGGTGGGCAAGGAGGTACTGGGCCGCCTGCTGAACGTATTGGGTGATCCCATCGACGGCGGCGCCCCCATTTCGGAGGAATGTCCCCGTTCTCCCATCTATCGCTCTGCGCCCGACTATGCCGAGCGTGCCAACGCAGAGGAGATCTTAGAGACCGGTATTAAGGTCATCGATCTTTTAGCTCCCTATACCAAGGGCGGTAAGATCGGTCTGTTCGGCGGTGCCGGTGTAGGCAAAACGGTGCTGATCCAGGAGCTGATCCATAACATCGCCACCGAGCACGGCGGCTATTCCATCTTTACCGGTGTGGGCGAGCGGAGCCGTGAGGGTAACGACCTCTTCAGCGAGATGGCCGAAAGCGGCGTGTTGAGCAAGACGGCGCTGGTCTTCGGTCAGATGAACGAGGCCCCCGGCGTTCGTATGCGGGTGGCGCTGACGGGACTCACCATGGCAGAGCATTTCCGGGACAATTCCCAAAAGGACGTTCTGCTCTTTATCGATAATATCTTCCGTTTTATCCAGGCGGGCAGTGAGGTCTCTACCCTTTTGGGAAGGATGCCCTCTGCGGTGGGCTATCAGCCTACCCTTTCCCAGGAGCTGGGCGAGTTGGAGGAGCGGATCGCTTCCACCAAGGACGGTTCCGTTACATCGGTGCAGGCCATCTACGTGCCGGCGGACGATCTGACCGACCCGGCCCCTGCCACCACCTTTGCTCATCTGGACGCCACCACCGTATTGAGCCGAAAGATCGCGGAGCTTGGCATCTACCCGGCGGTGGATCCCTTGGATTCCACCTCCCGGATGCTGGATCCCGAGATCGTGGGCGAGGAGCATTATCGGGTGGCTCGTGAGGTGCAGGAGATCCTGGAGCATTACAATGAATTGCAGGATATCATCGCCATCCTCGGTATGGATGAATTGAGCGAGGAGGATAAGCTCCTGGTCCGTCGGGCCCGGAAGATCCAGCGGTTTTTATCCCAGCCCTTCAGTGTCGCCGAAAAGTTTACCGGCACCAAGGGTGTTTACGTGCCCTTGAGCGAGACCATCCGAAGCTTTAAGGCCATTCTGGACGGCGAGGCCGATGCGTACCCCGAAAGTGCCTTCTTTAACGTGGGCACCATCGATGACGTACGCAGAAAGGCGGAGGCAGAAAATGAAGACCTTTCATCTTGAGATCCTGACCCCCCAACGGGTGTTTTACAGCGGGGAGTGCGTTTCTCTTTCGGTGCCCATCACCGACGGTATGCTGGGTCTGATGGCCGACCGCGCCCCCATTACCGCATCCTTGGTCTGCGGAGAGGCGCATTTTACCAAGCCGGACGGCGAAAAGGTGTGTTTTTCCATCTCCGGCGGGATGGTGGACGTGGAATACAACCGGGTGGAGCTGTTGTGCGATTCGGCGCTTCTGCCGGAGGAGATCGATGTGCATGAGGAACAGCAAAAGCTGGAGCAGGCCCGCTCCAAACTGGCCCATAAGCAGAGTCGGCGGGATTATCTGCTTTCCAAGCTGATGATGAACGACGCCATCAATAACCTGAAGATCAAGCAAAAAGAACCCATCAATCAATAATAAAAACGGCAAAATTTTGCCGTTTTTTGTTTACGTAAAAAATTTCTTGCATTACCATCGAAAAAGCAGTTTTTGAGTGGTGATTTTCATTGACAGAACACATTCTTTCCTTTATAATAAAGATGTATGCTTCTCGGTATTTTTATATTTAATGAATACAACATCGAAAGGTAGGAAATAAAATGAGATTTTCTCTTCGCGGCGTCCACCTGCCGCACAGAAAAAATACGGCAAAAATGCCCGCAGTGACGTTGGAGACCCCTACGACTGTGATATTGCCCATGGTGATGCACATCGGAAATCCGGCCAAGCCGGTGGTCAAGGTGGGGGACCACGTGGACGTGGGTACCCTGGTGGCCGAGCAGGATGGCTTTATTTCTTCGCCCATCCACGCCAGCATCTCCGGCACCGTCACCAAGATCGCCGATACACTGCTTTCCAACGGTAAGATGGTCCCTGCCATCACCATTGAAGGGGACGGTAAAATGACCCCCGATCCCGCCATCGAGCCCCCCACCGTTACCGACCGTGCCTCCTTTATTGAGGCGATTCGTCAGAGCGGCATCGTGGGCTTGGGCGGTGCAGGCTTCCCCACCTACGTGAAGCTTTCCACCGATAAGCCCATCGATATGCTGATCATCAACGGTGCTGAGTGTGAGCCCTATATCACCAGCGATACCCGCACCATGATCGACCGTGCAGACGATATCGAGCGCGGTCTGGTGGCTTTGGAAGAATATCTGGGGATCACCAACGTGATCATCGCCATCGAAAATAATAAAAAGGAAGCCATCGCCAGCATGAGAAAACTGGCGGCAGAGGATGCGTACGTCACCGTCAAGGTACTGCCCTCTCTGTATCCCCAGGGTGGTGAAAAGGTGCTGATCTACCATACCACCGGCAAGAAGGTCTGCGTCGGGATGCTGCCCATCGATGTGGGCTGTTTGGTGCTGAACTGCTCCACCGTTGCCGAGATCGGTCGCTATCTGAAGACCGGTATGCCGCTGGTGGACCGCACCATCACCATCGACGGCGGCGCGGTCAGCGTTCCGCAGAACGTCATCGCCCCCATCGGTATGCAGTTGGAGGAGGTCTTTGAGGCTTGCGGCGGTTTTAACGAAAATCCGGTCAAGGTGCTGTACGGCGGCCCCATGATGGGTATCGCCGTTCCCAGCCTGGAGGTGCCGGTGCTGAAAAACACCAACGCCCTGCTGGCGCTCACCGCCCAGGAGAATGAGCCCCCCCGTGAGACTCCCTGCATCCGTTGCGGCGCTTGCACTCGTCATTGTCCCTTTGGTCTGCGCTCTCAGGTGATCGCCAGAGCCAACAAGCTGGAGGATCTTGAGATGCTGAAAAAACTGCAGGTGGAAACCTGCATGGAGTGCGGCTGTTGCGCCTTTGTTTGCCCGGCCAACCGCCCGCTCATTCAATCCAACCGTATTGCCAAGGCCAAGCTGCGCGAAGCGGCGGCCAAACAAAAAGCAAAGGAGGCCTCTAAATAATGGCGCTGAAATTGCAGATCTCCTCATCTCCCCATATTCTGACCAAGCGGACCACCCGCAATATCATGCTGGACGTGGTCATCGCACTGCTGCCCGCCACCGCCGCAGGTATCGTATGGTTCGGCTGGTCGGCGCTGTTCGTGATCCTGGCCTGCGTTGCAACCTCGTTTCTTGCGGAATACTGCTTTAACCGTATCGTTCATAAAAAGCAGTCCATCGACGATTGCTCCGCCATCGTGACCGGCCTGCTGTTGGCTCTGAATCTGCCCGCCAACGTGCCCATCTGGCAGGCGGTGATCGGTTCGGTCTTTGCCATCATTGTGGTGAAATGCCTGTTCGGCGGCCTGGGACGTAATATTGTGAACCCGGCCATCACCGCCCGTGTCTTTATGCTGATCGCCTTCGGCTCCATGGCGCAGGCGGCCTTCCCGGTGGATTCCACCGCCGGTGCTACTCCTTTGGTAGAGCTTGCAAGCGGTAAGACTCCCGATCTAATGGAGCTCTTCATCGGCAACCACGGCGGCGCCATCGGTGAGACCTGTGTGCTGGCGTTGCTGGTGGGCGGGGTGTACCTGCTTGCCCGCCAGATCATTTCCTGGCATATTCCCGTGGCCTTTATCGGCACCGTCTTTTTCTTCACTTGGGCGGTCGTGGGCGATGCAACGCTGGCTTTGGCCTGGTGCCTTTCCGGCGGCCTGTTCCTGGGCGCCATCTATATGGCGACCGACTATGTAACCGCTCCCGAGACCGGATGGGGCAAGCTGATCTTCGGCGTCGGCGCCGGTTTGATCACCGTGCTGATCCGTTTCTGGGGCAACTATCCCGAGGGTGTGTCCTTCGCGATTCTGCTGATGAATATTCTCAATCCCTTCATCGATAGCTGGACTGCCCGTAAACCGTTTGGAGGGGATAAAAGATGAAGATTTATATTAAAAGTCTGGTGGTATTGACCGCCATCTGCGGCATTATCGCCGTGCTGCTTTCAGCAGCGAACTTTATCACCGCGCCCATCATCAGCGAAAAAGAAGCCGCCGCCGCCAACGAGGCGTTGCTGGTGGTCATGCCTGATGGGGAAAGCTTCGAGGCGGTGGATATTTCCTCTTATGAACTGCCTGCTACCGTGACCGAGGTGTTCAGTGCCAAGAACGGCGGCTATGTGGTGAAGCTTCGCACCACCGGCTACGGCAGTGACATGGTCATTATGTGCGGCGTGGATGCCACGGGCGCCGTGACCGGTGCTACCTGCCTTTCCAGCAATGAGACTCTGGGCTATGAGCAGACCTATGGAGAGACCCTGAAGGGCGCTACCGCCGAAAATGTGGATGCCGTTGAGGTGATCTCCGGCGCCACCAAGACCACGGCGGGTTATAAAAACGCCGTGAAGGATGCTCTGAATGCCGCCGTCATCCTGGGCGGCGGATCGGTGGATCTGCGTAGTGAAGAAGAAATTCTGAACGATAACCTCTCTGCGGCGCTTCCTGCGGCCGAGGGTGCGTTTACCGAGCTGTTCCTGATGGTAGAGACCGCTGATATTTCTGCCATCTACGTGGCTGAGAACGGCGCCGGCGCTGTCTGTGTTTCCGGCGAGCAGTTCATCGCCGTCAGCGGTGAGGGCAACGTTCTTTCCGATGGCGTGGAGGAGACCCTTTCCGGTCGTATTTCCGACCAGGCCGAGGCGGCTCTTTCTGCCACTACCGAGGAAATCGATCTTTCTAAGTATACTGATCTGCCCAGCCACCTGCAAAAAGCCTATAAGACCAACGGCGGTAACTATGTGTTTGAACTGAAGGCCAACGGCTTCGGCATCAACGGCGATCAGTGGTATAATCCCTCCGGTAAGCCCATCCTTTTGAAGGTTTCGGCTACCGCCGAGGGCAAGATCATCGCCTGCAAGACCCTGGAGCAGTACGAGACCGACGGCATCGGCTCTGCCTGCGCTGATCAGTCCTTCTACAGCCAGTTCAACGGCAAGGACGAGAGCAACTATAAAGAGATCGACGGCATCAGCGGTGCCACCATCACCACCAACGGCTATAAGACGGCGGTGGGGAAGGTCTTTGAGATCGTTAAAATTTTGAAAGGAGAGGCTTGATGATGAAAAAAAGTGAAAATCTTTCGGTTGTGATGAAGGGCCTGCTCCTGGAGAACCCTGTATTCGTTTTGATCCTGGGCACCTGCCCCACCCTGGCGACCACCACCACCGTGATCGGCGCGCTGGCCATGGGCTTGGCCGCTACGGCGGTGCTGATCTGCTCCAACACGGTCATCTCGCTTTTGCGTAAGCTGATCCCCGATATGGTGCGTATTCCCTGCTATATCGTGGTGATCGCAGGCTTTGTGACCTTGGTAAGAATGCTGATGAACGCGTTCCTGCCGGAATTGTTTGATCTTTTGGGCGTTTACCTGGATCTGATCACCGTAAACTGCATCATCCTGGGCCGCGCCGAGATGTTTGCCGGTAAAAACAGCGTAGGCAAATCCGCGCTGGACGGCGTGGGCATGGGTCTTGGCTTTACCATCGCGCTGTTGTCCATGGCCACCATCCGCGAGGTGTTCGGCGCCGGTTCCTTTGCCGGCTTTGAGATCCCCTTCCTGGTGGATCATACCATCAGCATCCTGGTCAAGGCCCCCGGCGGTATGCTGGTCTACGGCATGATGATCGCGGTGGTCAGCTGGATCACTGCAGGGGAATTTCCTAAGAAAAAGAGCTTCGGCTGTGCCGGTTGCCCCTCGGCGGCCTATTGCAAGCCCGGCTCCTGCGAAAATGCTGTAAAGGAGGGCGAATAAGATGGATTTTAAAAGCTTGATCATCATTATCATGTCCTCTGTGCTGGTCAACAACTACGTGTTGAGTCAGTTTTTAGGCATCTGCCCCTTCCTGGGCGTTTCCAAAAAGCTGAACCAGGCCACCGGTATGGGTGTGGCGGTTATCTTCGTGATGCTGATGGCCTCGGCTGTGACCTGGCCCATTCAGTATTACGTGCTGAACGCCAACGGTCTGGGTTATATGCAGAATATCGTTTTTATTCTGGTGATCGCGGCGCTGGTACAGTTTACCGAGATCGTGCTGAAAAAGTATCTCCCCGCGCTCCATAAGAGCCTGGGCGTGTATCTGCCTCTTATCACCACCAACTGCGCCGTGCTGGGCGTGACCATCAATAATATCAACGACGGCTATAACTTCATTGAAGCAATGGCCAGTTCCCTGGGCTGTGGCCTGGGCTTTCTGCTGGCGATGGTACTGTTCTCCGGCCTGCGCAGCCGGATCGACGATACCAAGATCCCCAAGCATTTTAAAGGCTTGCCGGCAACCTTGATCGCCGCATCCTTTATCTCGCTGGCCTTCTTCGGCTTTGCCGGGATCGTGGATAACCTGTTTGCATAGGGTGACAAGAATCGAATCTGTTACGGTTTCTCATGCCGCCTTTTCCCGCCTTGCTTGCGTTCATTTTTGTAAGGCGACGGCCTTACTGCAAATATCACGCTTCACCTTTCGAAAAAAGTCGGCGATGAGAAACTCTTCGACCTGACAAATCAAGAATTTTTTGGATAGGTGAAGCCGAAGAGTGCAGTAATACTGCCGTATTGCAAACGATGAGGCAAGAAAAAACGAAAAATTATTATTTGTCAGGCGTGACGAGTTCGACTCTTGTCACCCTAAGGAGTAATGTAATGTTAGATGAAATTTTGATTTGCTTTGGCATTGTGGCGCTGATCGGTCTGATCGCCGGCATCGTGCTGGTATTGGCCTCCCATTTCATGGAGGTCAAGGTGGACGAGAAGCTTAAGGCTATCCGTGAATGTCTGCCCGGTGCCAACTGCGGTGCCTGCGGCTATACCGGCTGTGACGGTTATGCCGCTGCTCTGAATAACGGGCTGGACGCCCCCGATCTTTGCACCCCCGGCGGCAACGAGACCGCCAAAAAGCTGGGCGAGATGCTGGGTCTGGCGGTTGGTGAGATCGAGCGCAAGGTGGCTTTCGTTCACTGTAACGGTACCTGCGATGCTGCCGCCACCAAGGCGCGGTACGTGGGCTATCCCAGCTGTCGTGGCGCCTCCTTCCTCTACGGCGGACCCAACGTTTGCCTTTGCGGTTGCGTGGGCTGTGGCGACTGCGCCAAGGAATGCCCCGTAAACGCCATTTGCGTAGAGGACGGTGTGGCTCGTATTGACGCTCGCCTGTGTATCAACTGCGGTATGTGCGTCAAGACCTGCCCCAAAAACATCATTTCCATGGTGCCGGTCAGCGCCCGCGGCGTGGTGCTCTGCAGCAATACCGATAAGGGCGCCGTGGCCCGCAAGGCTTGTAAGAACGCCTGTATCGGCTGTGGGAAATGCGAACGCGTTTGCCCTGAAAAGGCCATTAAAGTGGTGAATAATCTGGCAGTGATCGATTATGATAAGTGTAGCGGCTGCAGAACGTGTGTAGAAAATTGTCCTACGCACTGCCTCCATACGGTGGATTTTGACGCCGTTTCGGTCGTAAAATAAGATGAAACGTTATGAAAATTCGGACCTTGCGCCCCGGCGCAGGGTCCGCAATGATATTCTTCTGGTCGTTGCAGTGCTTCTGCTGGCGGCGATCGCCTTTTTAATCTTCCATTTTACCGGAACCAAAGGGGATCGGGTGGTGGTGCTGATCGGCGGAGAACAAACCGCCGCTTATCCGCTTTCGGAGGATCTGGAAACGGTCATCCGGACAGGGGAAGAGAGCAACACCCTGGTCATCCGTGACGGAAAAGCGCAGGTGACGGCGGCGACCTGTCCCGACGGCATCTGCGTGGACCATCATCCTATCTCCAAATCGGGGGAGACCATCGTCTGCCTGCCCCATCAGGTGGTCATCAAGGTGGAAGCAGGGGAAAATGACGTGGATATTGTGACGTAATATGAGAAATAATACTAAAAAAATCGTATTTTTAGGGCTGGCCGCTTCCATTGCGCTGGTGCTCTCGTATGTAGAGAGCCTGCTTCCGCCCCTTTGGTCGGCAGTACCGGGTATCAAGATGGGCTTGCCCAATATCATGATCATCTTTTTGCTGTATCGCTTTGGCTGGAAAGAGGCGGCGGCAGTTTCGCTTGTGCGGCTGGCGGCGGTGGCGTTGCTCTTCGGCAACATGATGACCCTGGCCTATGGCTTGGCCGGTGCGGTGCTCAGTCTGCTGTTGATGACTCTCTTTAAAAAATGGAATGTCTTTTCCATGGTGGGGGTCAGTATTATTGGCGGCGTTTTTCATAACCTGGGTCAGATCTTAGTGGCCATGCTGGTGATGCAGACCCGTGAGATCGGCTATTATATGATCGTGCTGGCGGTGACCGGAACTTTGGCCGGTGTGCTTGTTGGGCTGGCAGGGATGCTGACGGTCAAATATACACGGCATATTTCTATGTAAAAAACGCATAGCAAACATATTGACAGATGTGTGCCGTTTGTGTCATAATATACAGGTAGTAAATAAAAAGGAGAGATTACCGTGAAAAGAATTCTTTGTGTTGTTCTGGCAGTAATGATGCTGCTGACCGCTTTGGCCGGCTGTGGCGCCAAGGCTGAGGAACTGAAGTTCGGTTCCGGCGTGTATGCTTACTATTCCAATGCGACCGATGCCGATGGCGAGACCAACGGCTCCGGTGTGATGGTGGTCAATGCCGCCGCTGTTCTTCTGGATGCAGAGGGCAAGATCGTCAAGAGCGTCATTGACTGCTCTGAGAATACTGTTAACTTCACCTCCGAGGGTAAGGCTGTTGCCGCCGGTGAGTTCAAGACCAAGTACGAAAAGGGGAAGGATTACGGCATGGTGGCCTATGGCGGCGCCAAGCTGGAGTGGTACGAGCAGATCGACGCTTTCAACAAGCTGATCGCAGGCAAGACCATCGACGAGGTCAAGGCTCTGGTTGCCGAGACCAATAAGGGTACCGACGAGGTCATTACCGCCGGCTGTACCATTTATATTGCCGACTATGTGAAGGCTCTGGAGCTGGCTGCTGCCAACGCCGCTGAATCCAAGGCGACCAAGGATGCCGAACTGAACCTGGGTGTTGTGACCACCGCTACCGGTACCGATGTGACCGAGGAGAAGGACGGCTCTCAGGCTGTTGATACCACCGTTGTGGCCGCCGCTGTGGCTGACGGTAAGGTAGTTGTGGCAGATACCGATGTAGCTTCCGCTACCTTCACCTTTGATGCCAAGGGTAAGTCTACCCGCGGCGATGACACCACCATCACCACCAAGAAGACCGCCGGTAAGAATTATGGCATGGCCGCTTACGGTCAGGATCTGAACAAGGACGGCGTGGTTAAGGAGTGGGATGAGCAGGCTGCTGCTTTCAACGCCGCTTGTGTTGGCCTGGATAAGGACGGCGTAGCCGCTCTGGCCATCGAGACCGGTTACGGAGCAGAGTCCCTGCAGACTGCCGGCTGTACCATCCATGTGAGCGATATGGTCAAGGCCGCTGTGAAGGCCGCTACTGTATAAGAAAAACTGAAACAGGGGGATGCACCGCATCCCCCGCTTTTTTAAAGAATGAAAAAGATCATTGCAATTTTAACGGCGCTACTGCTCTGCCTGCCTGCGGCGGGCTGTCAAAAAGGGCCGCAACGCTTTACGGAATATTCCTTTGATTATTTTGATACCGTCACCACCGTCATCGGTTATGCCGAGTCCAAAGAGGAGTTTGACGGGGTGTACCAAGAAATCGAAGCACTGCTGAAGGAATACCATCAGCTTTATAATATCTATAACCGCTACGAAGGAGTCAACAACCTTTGCACTGTTAATGAGGTGACGGGTGGGGTGCACAGCGTGGTGAAGGTGGACCGTAAGATCATCGATCTTCTGCTGTATGCTAAAGAGATGAATTCCCTCACCGGCGGCGAGGTGAACGTGGCCATGGGCAGTGTGCTTTCTATCTGGCACGATTACCGTACCGTAGGGCTCAGCGATCCCGCCACCGCCGCACTGCCGCCCATGGATAAGCTGCAGGCCGCCGCAAAGCACACAGACATTCAAAAGCTGATCATTGACGAAGAAGAAAGCACTGTCTTTTTGGCAGACCCCGAAATGAAGCTGGACGTGGGCGCCGTTGCCAAGGGCTATGCCGCCGAGATGGTGGCGCAGGCATTGGAGCAAAGGGGCATCACCGGCTATCTTCTGAATCTGGGCGGCAACCTGCGGGCAGTGGGATCGCGGGCCGACGGCAAGCCCTGGACTGCCGGCATCGAAAATCCCGATACCTCCGATACGGAAAAGCTCTATGTAGCCACCCTTTCGCTGAACGGGCAGTCGCTGGTTACCAGCGGCAGTTATCAGCGGTACTATACGGTGGACGGGAAGGACTATCATCATATCATCGATCCCGCGACGCTGATGCCCGGTGAGGATTATCTTTCGGTTTCGGTGCTCTCGTCCCATTCCGGCCAGGGGGATGCCCTTTCCACCGCACTGTTCAATATGTCTTATCAGGAGGGGAGTGCTCTGATCGCATCCCTCGATGGGGTAGAGGCTATGTGGGTCTTGCCGGACGGCACCCAATATTATTCTGCCGGTTTTCCCCAATAAAAAAGAGTGGTTACCACCACCCATACAAAAAAGAAATGACCCTCGATCGGAGTTTTTTTACACTACCGATCAAGGGTCATTTCTGTTCACTCTTGATATCTAACATCATTTAACCTCTCTTTCTTAAATTGGATGCTCCTTCGTAATTCCTGCTCATTCTGTATCGCTTGTTCCAAACCGATCGGTCTAACTCATAAGTGAGTTGTCTTTTGCGTGAATGATTTGAATGCTTGAAGGCGGCATCTTTTTCGGCTCCGTTCGGCCCTCAATCCTCCTGCCAGACTGCCAATTCCCTTATTGGCCGTTTTTAGGAGCCTCGGCTTACTTGTACATTGGACTCACCCTTTCCTTTTCTTGTCTATATGATAGCACAAAAAAATCCAACTTTCAAGATGTAATATTATACAAAATAAACAGAAAATTTTAAGTAAAATCAGAGAAATTGAGTTTCGCGCCCAACTTTTTGTTGACAACGGTAGTTTTGTTTTGTTATAATAAATTTGTTGAGTGCATCCAAAACTGCCCCGAATTGCGTTTCGGGGCGGTTTTTCTTTTGTGCTTGACAATTCATGGGGCAAATCCTATAATAATATTATTATATCAATATGGTGGAGGAACAACTGATGCTTGCTTCTATTGAAAAGAAAGAAAGACCGATTCGCATTATGCAGTTTGGCGAAGGTAACTTCCTGCGTGCATTTGCGGACTATATTTTACAGACCGCTAACGAAAAGGGCATGACCGATACCAACGTAGCCATCGTCAACCCTCTGGCTTATGATCTGCCGGAGAGGTTTGCCAATCAGAAGAATAACTATAACGTGGTGGTTCGCGGCCTGCAGGACGGCAAGGAGATGGATACCGAAAAGATCATCACCTGCGTCAGCAAGACCATCAGTCCCAGCAGTGAGTATGCGGCTTACCGTGAGCTGTATCTTTCCGAGGATCTGCGGTTTGTGATCTCTAACACCACCGAGGCCGGTATCGTGCTGGATCGGGAGGACGATTTCAACCTACCCTATCCCAAAAGCTTCCCCGGCAAGGTGACCAAGCTGTTGTTTGAGCGTTTCGAGCATTTTAACGGCGCCGCTGATAAGGGTCTGTTCTTCCTGCCGGTGGAACTGATCGAAGAAAACGGTAAGCAACTCAAGAAATGCGTGCTGGAGCTGGCCGGGATCTGGAACCTGGGCGAGGCCTTTGCCGCTTGGGTAGAGGAAAACTGTGTGTTTGCCAGTACCCTGGTGGACCGTATCGTTTCCGGCTATCCCCGGGATACCATTGAGATGTATGATAAGAGAATGGGCTACCACGACGATCTTTTGGTGGTGACCGAGCCCTATTATCTGTGGGTCATCGAGGCGGATGAGCGCCTGCATGAGGAACTGCCTTTGGATAAGGTGATTCCCCAGGTGGTCTTTGCCGAAGTGCGCCCCTACCGTGAGCGTAAGGTTCGTTTGCTCAACGGCAGCCATACCATTCTGACCCCCGTTGCCCTGCTTTGGGGCAAGACCTTTGTACGTGAGTGCATGGGCGATGCAGAGCTGGCCGCTTATCTTGAGAAGGCGGTCATGGAAGAGATCCTGCCCGGCATCGATTGCCTGCCCCGCCAGGAGCTGGTTGATTTCTATCAGGCTGTTCGCGAGCGTTTCGCCAACCCATTCATGGATCATGCTTTGAAGTCCATCAGCCTGAATACCGTTTCTAAGTATCACGCCCGTGTTCTGCCTTCCGTAGAAGCCTACTGCAAGGCAAACGGCAAAGCTCCCCGTCTTTTGACTTTTGCTTTCGCCGCTACCCTGGCATACATGACCAAGGCCGACGACGTGCAGGATACCGAGGACGTGCTGGAATTTTTGGCCAAGCACCGTGCCGACGAGGCCGAGGCTTTGATGGAGGCTGTTTTTGCCGAGGGTCTGTTCGAAAAGTCCATGCAGGCGCTGCCCGGCTTTGAGGCGATGGCTCTTGCCGACCTGAAGGCCATTCGTGCCGAGGGCATTGAGGTCGCTTTGAAAAAGGCAATGGAGGCATAAAATGAAAGAGATCTTGCGGTTAAACGACCGTGATAACGTGGTAGTTGCCTGCCGGGAGCTGCAGCCGGGCGAGGTGCTGGAAAACGGCATCACCGTGCTGGAGACGGTTACCAAGGGCCATAAGATCGCTGCGGCTGATATCGCCGAGGGTGCCGACGTTGTGAAATACGGCTATCCCATCGGCGCCGCATCCACCGCCATCAAGGCCGGCCAGTGGGTCCATACCCATAACGTGAAAACCAAGCTGGCGGGCGGGACCGAATATCATTACGAAAAACGTTGTTTCACCCTTCCCGAGGTGACACCTGATACCTTTATGGGCTATCGCCGCGAGCAGGGCGTGGGTATCCGCAACGAGATCTGGATCATCCCCACTGTGGGATGTGTTAATAAGATCGCCGAGGCCATGGCGAAGGCCGTGACAGAACTGCCGCAGAACGTGGACGGTGTGTTTGCCTTCCCTCATCCGTACGGTTGTTCTCAGATCGGCGACGATCATGAAAATACCAAAAAACTGCTGGCGGCTCTTTGTAACCATCCCAACGCAGGCGGCGTTCTGCTGCTGGGTCTGGGCTGTGAAAACAACCAGATCGACGCCATGCTACCGCTGATCCGCGAGGATCGGATGAGCCGTGTGCGAACCTTGATCTGCCAGCAGGTCAACGACGAGATGGAAGAGGGGGCCAAGATCCTTGCGGAGCTGATGGAGCTCTGCAGCAAGGAGCAGCGGGAGCCCATCCCTGTCAGCGAATTGATCGTCGGCATGAAGTGCGGCGGTTCCGACGGTTTTTCCGGCATCACCGCCAATCCTCTGGTGGGCGCATTCTCGGATCTGATGGCCGCTCAGGGCGGTACCACCGTGCTGACTGAGGTGCCCGAGATGTTCGGTGCCGAAAATCCTCTGCTTGCCCGCAGTCGTGACGAAGAGATCTTCCGTCAGGGCGTGGAAATGATCGAGGATTTCAAGGATTATTACCGCAAGAACGATCAGCCTATCTACGAAAATCCCTCCCCGGGCAATAAGGCCGGTGGTATCACCACCCTGGAGGAAAAATCCCTGGGTTGTATCGAAAAGGCAGGCTCCAGCGAGATCCAGTCGGTGTTGAAGTATACCGAGCCTTGTACCGTTAAGGGCCTGCAGATCTTAAGTGCTCCCGGTAACGACCTGGTGGCTACCACCACCCTGGCCGCCTCCGGCGCCCATCTGGTGCTGTTTACCACCGGGCGGGGGACCCCCTTTGCAGGGCCGGTGCCTACGGTTAAGATCTCTACCAATACCGAGCTGTATCAGCGCAAGACAAACTGGATCGATTTCAATGCCGGCGTTTTGCTGGACGAGACCGATATGCCGACCCTAGCCAAGGAACTTTACGATTACGTTCTGCGCTTGGCCTCCGGCGAGGAGCACGTGAAACAAGAAAGTCGCGAGTTGGCGATCTTTAAAACCGGCGTTACTTTATAATAAAAACTGCCCATCGGCATTGCCGATGGGCAGTTCAATTATACTTGATCTTCGGGTGGAATCTCTCTTGCCAGGGAGTGGTTACTGTAGGCCGGGTCCTCTGAAACCTCCCGCAGTACCTTGATGAAGGGCGGCAGGGTGAATTTCTCGGTCTCGCTCTTGAGTTCTACCTCCATGACAGCCTGGCGGTTCCAGAAGGGGTAAACGTCGATCTCAAAAACATGACCCGCATAGGGCAGGCAGTAGCGGGTCTTGCGGATGGTCTGCCGGCGGGGATCCCGGGCGGCCAAGCGGCGCTCGTACTCCTCTTCGGTCAGCTCCCGCTCGATCTCGATGCGGCGCAGAGCGGTGACGTTCCGCTTGCAGGATTCAATATATGTGACCTTGCCTTTTTCTTCGGTACGGCGCACGCGAATAGACCCCTCTGACGCGGTCAGATAGGTCTGTGAGATCTCCTTGATCCTGCATAAGGTGCCCAGGTTCAGGAGATCGGGACGAAGGATCAGAAATTTTCGTTCAATCTCATAAGGGGGCATCGGTTTCACCTCTTTGCTAATATTATATAGGTTTGTTTTATAAAATGCAAGAAAAATTGACAAGATATTAACAGGGTGTTATCATTATTTTAAGAAAACCGGAAGAAAGGGGGATCCCACCGTGAAAATACTGAAAATTCCGCATGGCGTAGCGGCAGTACTGCAAAAAATAACGTCTGCCGGGCAAGAGGCCTATCTGGTAGGCGGTTGTGTGCGGGACGCTTATATGGGATGCTCGCCTCATGATTACGATATTACCACCTCGGCCCTGCCCGAGGAGCTGTTGCAGATCTTTGCCGGGGAGCGGGTATTGCCTACCGGTCTGCAGCACGGCACCGTGACGGTGCTGACCGCCGACGGCTCTGTGGAGGTGACCACCTACCGGCAGGACGGAGAATATACCGATCACCGCCATCCCGATGGGGTGACCTTTACCCGCTCCTTGAAGGAGGATCTTGCCCGCCGTGATTTCACCATGAATGCCATGGCGATGGAGGCGACGGGAGAACTGACCGATCTCTTTGGCGGTCAGGGGGATATTGATGCCCGGCTGATCCGATGCGTGGGGGAGGCGGAGCGCCGCTTTGATGAGGATGCCTTGCGGATCCTTCGGGGTCTGCGGTTTGCCGCCCGGCTGGGCTTTGCCCTGGAGCGTGAGACCGCCCTGGCCATGGAAACGAAAAAGCATCTTTTGAAGGAGATCGCCGCCGAGCGGATCTTTACGGAGCTTTGCGGACTTTTGGTGGGGGACCATGCCGCCGAGGTGCTGAAGGAATACGGCACCGCGCTGGAGGCAGTGTTGCCGGAGTTGAAGAGGAACGATGAAGCTTTGGCAAAAATGGAAAGCCTGCCCCCCAAGGCCATCCTGCGGCTGGCGGCGTTGCTTTCGGCCGAGGATACGGCGGTGCTGCATCGCCTGAAGACCCCCAATGCCTTCCGCCGCGAGGTGGAAATGCTGTTAAGGGAGCGGGAGAAGCTTTGCTTGCCGGAACGGTCGGCGGTACGCCGCCGCTGTGTAGAGCTGGGCGCCGAGAATTTTATCACCCTTTGTACCTATCAGAATGCTCGGGCGTGTTGCCGTATCGCCGAGCAGCTTTTGGCGGAGGGCGCCTGCCTTTCGGTACAACAGCTGGCGGTCAGTGGGAAAGACCTGATGGCCCTTGGCTTGAAAGGCCCCGCCGTGGGGCGGGCGTTGGTTGATCTGCTGGAGCAGGTTACGGAAGAGCGGCTTCCCAATGAAAGAGAAGTCCTGTTGGAGTATTTGAATTGAGCAAGAAGACCTTTACCGCCGCCATGCCCGATCAAGTGGGCGCTTTTTTGAAACGCTGAGAAACGCAGCTCGATTGGGCTGCGTTTCTATTTTTGTAAAAAGTTACTCCCGCAGAGGAAGAGCCTCCTGCTGAGGTAGAGCCTCCCAAATCTGATAATCCGGATACCGGCGACCACACCAACCTCTCTCTGTGGATCGCAATGCTGGTTGTCAGCGGCGGCCTTTTTGGTCTGATGCTCCTCTTCAGAAAGAAGATCGAAGCATAAAACAAATAAAAAAGTCCCGCAGATCACACGATCTGCGGGACTCTTTTGATGGGGCTTTAAATAATTTTAATGCTCTCGATGATCTGAGGCTCTTCCGGCATATCCAGATAGTTGGTGGCAACGGCGGCGATCTTATCCACCTCTTCGATGCCCTCTACCACCTTACCGAAGGCGGCGTAGTTGCCGTCCAGGAAGAAGCCGTCGGCATGCATGATGAAGAACTGGCTGCTGGCAGAGTTGGGATCCTGGGCTCTGGCCATGGAGATGACGCCCCGCTCGTGGCGGATGGGGTTATCAAAGCCGTTGGCGGCGAACTCGCCGGGGATATTCTCATCGCTGCCGCCCATGCCGTTGCCCAAGGGGTCGCCGCCCTGGATCATAAAGCCGCTGATGACGCGGTGGAAGGTCAGGCCGTCGTAAAAGCCTTCCTTGGCCAGCTTTTCGAAGTTTGCAACGGTCTTGGGGGCTTTGTCGGGGTAAAGCTCCAGCTTGATGGTACCGCTTCCTTTAATTTTGATCTCAACCATGTTTCATATTCTCCTTTAAATAATTTAAATGTACAGACTGCCGATGAAGGTCAGCAGGCAGATAACGCAATAAACGATGGTGCCGGCACTGCTGAAGAGCAGCTTGAACTGGGTCTTGAGGGTCAGCCAACGGTTGCCGGTCTTTTTCAGCTCCAGCTTTTTGAAGCTTCGGAACAGCAGAATTCCGCCGCAGATGACCAGCGCCCATAGGGCGATGGAATAAACTCCTGCCAAAGCATCCCACCAAGTGATGGATTCCAGCCCACCGTTCGTATCTCCGACCAGTTCCATCAGCGTTGAGGAAATGATGGAACCGGTGAAATTGATGATCATGTGCATGACGATGGTGTGCAGGATCTTACCGGTTCTGGTGTAGACGTAGCTGAACAATACCCCCAAAAAGGTGGCGTAAAAGAACTGGTAAAAGTTTCCGTGGAGTAGGCCGAAGAAGACGCCGCTTACCGTGACCGCCAGCGCCTCGCTGTAGGGCATCAGCCGGTCGATGATGAGCTTGCGGCACATCAGCTCTTCTACGATGGGGGCAACGATAACCACTAAGATCAGATTCTCCAGGGGCGAGGAGCCGGTGATCTGCTGATCCACCGCGTTGGTGATCTCGCCGCCCTTGATGGCCTCAAAGGCGCTCATCAGATAGGTGGCCACGTAGTTGCCGACCGTCATCAAAAAGAAGGCGATCGCCAAAAAGGTGATCCACCCGGCAAAGCCCATCTTCTTTTTTTCGGGGGCTTTTTTCGGCATCCCGATCAGCATACCGGCAAAGAGGGGAAAGCCCACCACGTAAGCCGGTACCAGCTGTACAAAAAGGTCGAAATAACGGTATTCCGTGACTGCCGGGAAAAAGGTATCTGCCACGGTATAGATTGCGGTAGCCAGCAGGGAGACTACGGCCAGGTAGACCGTCAGCGCCCAGCCGATGCGGCCCAGGTTGCGCCGTTCCTGCTTTTTATAGGCAGGATTTTGTTCCGGCGGAAGAAAGGTCTGATAGGGATTATAGGAATAGGATTCCATCCGGCACCTCCTATGAAATGATCTATTGCCAGTATAGCATAAATCCTTCCGCTTTGCAAGAAAAGCGGAAGGATTTAACAGTATGTTTATTATTTTTTTGTGATACGGAAGATGCGGGTCTCTTTTTCCTCCATCTCAAAATCGATATAGAGATCGTTGATGACCATCTCTTCGCCGGTGTAGGCATCCATCACCTTGGAGACGGGGAAGGGGAAGTGGATGCGCTTTTCGCCGGTGGTGACGGCCCGGATGGCCACATAGTTACCGCCCGCCATGAAGGCGTCGCCGGTGCGGCAGTAGATGTGGGCGTTGCTCATGCTGATGATGACACTCAAGATCTGGTGAGGGATGCAGGGCAGAAGGCTGTAGACCGAAGCATAGTCGTCAAACTGCTTCCATAGCAGGGCCGGTTCGTTGGTATCCTTAAAATTGGCCAATACGTAGGATTGATATTTTTCCTCCTCGCCAAAGCGGGGGCAAGAGGCTTTTTTGGGGGGATAGTACGGTGTTTCGTTGGCGGTTTGCTCGTAAGCAGATCTATAGGTGGGGAAGCGCAGATCGGGAACCTCACATTGCATTTCGGGCTCAAAGGCATCGTAGGTGACGGAAAAATCGGTCAGCTCACGATTTTCAAGCCCTGCGAAGTGTGTCCAGAACAAGGTGCGGCCGCCGCCCTTAAGCTTTTCGTTGATGGCACGGACAATATGCTCCTTGGGATAGCAGAACTGAATAAATACATAGCATTTATAATCCTCTACCGGGAAGTTATCTTCTGCAATATCGTCTGCCAGATAGACGTGGTGGGGTGTACCGCAAAGGCTGAACTCCTGGCGCTGACCGTCGCAGGCGTACCAAGCCGTTTTGAGCCCTTTGGGGAAGAATTTTAAGC
>CAYLIT010000003.1:14740-24866 GCA_964383835.1 uncultured Eubacteriales bacterium | reverse complement strand
CGTCGGTCATCAAGCGATACTCGTTGCTGACCGCCCGGAACTCCTCCTCTAAGATCACCAGATCCTGATTGCGAAAGCCCACCACGGTATCTACCACCGCACCGGCCTCGGCCATGGCCTTGGCCACCGGCAGAGCAATGGCACAGCCAACGCCGCCGCCCACAACGGCTACCCGCTTTTTGCCCTCCACCTCGGTGGGCTTGCCCAAGGGGCCCAGGAAATCTGCCAGGCAGTCCCCTTCGTTCAGGCGATCCAACCGCATGGTGGTAGCGCCCACGATCTGATAGATAATAGTCACCGTCCCCGCTTCGCGGTCATAATCGGCCACCGTCAAGGGGATCCGCTCCCCCCGCTCGTCCACCCGCAGAATAATGAACTGACCCGCCTTAGCCTTGGCGGCCACCAGCGGAGCCTCGATCACCATCTTGGTGACGGTGGGATTGAGGGATTGTTTCTTGATAATACGATACATTTTTTCTCTCCTAATAAGGACCCGACCCGCCAACGCAATTAAAAATTGCGGGCGGGTACCCCGGAACCTTGTTGTATCCACAATAATTATCCCTCCGCAAAGCGGAGGGATATCGGTTATCGGTATTCGATCTCCACGGTACATCCGTAATAGGTATAAGCCTGCGAAAGATTGTTTTCGTAGGTACCGTTGATCTTCACGTAAAACTTTTTCGCTGCGGTCGCGCGAACGCCCTGGAAGGAAACAAAGGTATTATTCATGACTAACGGTTGCTGAAAGGTCTCATAGATCTCGGGATACTTCAGCGAAAAGATCTCTGCCACGGTGGAACTTTCCTCCACCTTCAGCTCCCGGGCGGTCATATCCATTCCCTCGCCCATTCCGGTCACGGTAATATAGACCGGAATGATCTCTGCCCGCTCCTTACCGAATGTATGCCAGCAGACTGCGGTCGTGATGCTGATCGCCAGCACCAGAACCACCGCTACCGAGATCGCCCAATGCTTCCCGACCCAGCGACAGAACTGTGCGAATTTATTCAGCATTCTTACTTTTCCTCAGCGTCTTTTGCTTCCTTCATCGCGGCGATCTCAGCATCAGCGGCAGCCTGCAGAGCAGTCTGCACGTCGGTACCGGTCAGAGCCTTGCGGAAGCACTCAACGGTATTGTCCATAGTGATGATCCGATCGCGCATAGGCCAGTCGGCGGCGGTAGCCTTGCTGACCAAGGATTCCAGAGCATCGTCCATCTTGCTGTCGCCGAAATCGGTGTAATACTCGGGGTTGGGGCAGAAGGTGCTCTCATCAGCGAAGATCTCATAGAAATCAGCGCCGCCCAGATAATCGGTATTTACCAGCTCATAAATGGAATCACGCTGACGCTCACCGGCGTTGAAATACTCGGAGCTGATGTAGAAGCCGTAGTCGATGCGGCCCACAAACGCGCCCTCTTCCCGCTTACCGGTGGGGGTGTTGGGGAAGCCCACTACCTTCACGTCGTCGGCAGAAAGCTGGCCGCCGAAGGCGTTGGAGGGAGCCACGATCATGGCAGCCTTCCCGTCCAGGAAGTCCTGTACGGCAGTCTCAAAGCTTACGTTATAACAATCGGCGGTAAAGGCACCCAGACCCTCTAAGGTCTTGATGTCGCTCACAGCGCGCTCCCAGCTGGAGATCACGCCGAAGGAAGGCTGATAGCTATGCTCAGCGGTACCGCCCTCAGAAAGAACCAACTCGTCGATCATATACTCCAGGCCCTCATCCGCAAAGCCTGCGGCGATGGGGGTGATGCCCTTCTCCTTCAAGGTAGCCACAGCGGCCAGAATATTCTCCCAAGAGGTGGGGTTGGCCAACTCATACTCCTTGAACATGGTACGATTATAATAGAGACCCTGATAGGTACCGTAGATGGGGATCATATAGGTCTTGAGCTTCATCTCGTTCTCTGCCAAAGTGATGATACCGTCGGGAGATTTCTCCAGCAGGGTATCATAAGTATTCTGAATGGTTTCCAGAGTGAGGATCTGCTTCTCGGTGATCAGGGTATCGATAAACTCCTGACGGTCCGTAAAGAAGCAAGCCACCTTACCGTTATCTACCTTCTTCATGAACTTCTTCAGTTCCTTCTCTTCGGTCGGAACCTTGGTGAACTTCACGTTGATCTTGTAGAAGGTCTTAAAGTCTTCGACTACGGTTGCCAGAACAGACTCCCAGTCGGACCAATTTTCATCCTTGGTGCTGACGGGAATACCGATGGTCATATCGATGGGATCCGCTTCTTCGATATTGTCATCGTTATCGACTGTAATACAACCGGTGAACATACTCAAAGCCATAACCAGAATCATCAGCAGGCTAAGCAGTTTGATCATTTTTTTCATTAGAGATACCTCCACCATATATTCTTCGTTAATAATAACATAAAGCGGAGATAAAATAAAGAGTTTTTTTCAAAATTCTTTTATCTTTTTATAAATTTTTCCACAAAAAGCTCAAACCACTCCACCAAAAGGAACTTGATCTGCTGTTTTTCGGTGGATTTTTGCAGGAAAGCAGTCCCCTCCGGACCGACTGTTGCCACCAGCTCGTCGGCGGCGTGATCCTCTGCCACCGCAGGCGCGATGCACAGAGCCGGGTACAGCACACACCAAAAGTTTTCCCCCTCCGCTTCCCCGATGCGGACGCTCACCGCCCGATAGGTCCCCGCCGGGAAGGAGAGAGCCCCATAGTCCTTGGTAGGAAAAAACCGATCCCCCACCTCCACCGCCACCGGGGCCTCACAGCCGTTCTCCCGCAGGATGCGCTCCGCTTCCGCCTGTAACAGCTCTTGATTTTCACGAGCAACGGTAAGGGCCTCTTCCCGGTCAGCACAATCGGTAAACAACTGCCGGATCAGCGCAAAAACACCGTCCCTCACCTTCAATTTCAAAGCCTGATCCCCGGCGCTGTCCGACTCCGCCACCACGTGGAACCGCACCACCCCCTGTCGCACCGCTGAAGCATCCCGCTCCCCCACCATCAGCAGATAGATCATCGATGCCAGCAAAAGCAATGCCGGCACTAAAATGTACATCCAAGTTTTTCTCATAAAAAATACCTCCGTGTCAACATCATCGACACGGAGGCTTGTTTTTATTCTTTTATTTGGTACCGAAGATCCGGTCGCCGGCATCACCGAGACCCGGAACGATGTAGCCGATCTCGTTGAGCTTTTCATCCACGTGAGCGCAGTAGATATCCACGTCCGGATGGGCCTCAGTCAGGGCCTTGACCCCCTCGGGCGCGGCGATCAGACACATGAACTTGATCTTTTGTCCGCCCAGCTCCTTGATCTGATTGATGGCATCGATGGCAGAGCCGCCGGTGGCCAGCATGGGATCCACGACGATGGCCAACCGCTTGCCGATGTTGGCAGGGAGCTTGCAGTAGTAGGGATGGGGCTCCAGGGTGGTCTCGTCACGGTACATACCGATATGGCCCACTCTTGCAGAGGGCACCAGGTTCAGCACGCCGTTGACCATACCGAGACCGGCCCGCAGAATGGGGATCACCGCCAGCTTGATGCCGGCAAGCATATTGGTACGGGTCTTGCAGATGGGGGTAGTGATCTCCACCTCCTCCAGCGGCAGATCCCGCATAGATTCGTAGCACATCAGCATGGTGATCTCTTCCACCAAAGCACGGAACTGGTTACTGCTGGTCTCCACACTGCGCAGAATGGAAATTTTATGCTGGATCAGGGGATGATCGAAAACGGTTACATTAGACATAAGATCAACTTCCTTTATTTTATTTTACTATTAAAATCGTATCACTCAAGGAGTGCTTTGTCAAGGGCAAAATTTTACGAAAACTGTCAAAAAGGGGTTTACAAAACAGGGCGTATAGGGTATACTTTTGAAGGAACTTTAAATCGATGCGGGACATCGGCAAGAACCGTTTTTTGCAAAGACTCTCAGTCTTGCCGTCTGCATCTCGGCAAGGCTGTTTTTTATGAAACGAGGTGATCCCATGGCCTTCCGTTCAAGAATTATGGAAGAGGCGGACGTCCGCCGTGCGCTGGCGCGCATTGCCCACGAGATCATCGAGCGTAGCGGCACCGAAAAAGAGGTCACCCTCATCGGCGTGGTGCGCCGTGGGGAACCGCTGGCAGAGCTGATCGCCCAGAATATCGAAAAATTCTCCGATCTCACCGTCCACCGGGGCACGGTAGATATCACCTTCTACCGCGACGATCTCACCCATAAGCCCACCCCGCCCGCAGCCGCCGGCTGTCCGGTGGAGGGAAAAACCGTCATTCTGGTGGATGACGTCATCTACACCGGCCGCACCGCCCGTGCGGCATTGGAAGCAGTATTATCCTGGGGCCGTCCGGCCCGGATCCAACTGGCGGTGCTGATCGACCGTGGCCACCGTGAGCTACCTATCCGGGGCGACTACGTGGGCAAAAACGTTCCCACCGCCCGCAGCGAACAAATCAAGGTTCATATCCCACCTTACGACGATGCCGTAAACGTGGAATTATATGAAAATTAAATTTAGGAGGAAATTTTGAATGAAACTCGTTTTCCAAACCCATGAGAAACCCAAGTTTGGCGCAAACATTGTGTTTGCGATCCAACAGCTGCTGGCGATCATGGCTGCCACTTTGGTAGTGCCCGTCATCATCAACAACGCCTGCGGAACCACCATGAGCCCCGCCGCTGCTCTGTTCGGCGCCGGTGTAGGTACCATTGTATATCTGCTCTTCACCAAGTTCAGAAGCCCCGTTTTCCTGGGCAGCTCCTTTGCCTTCATCGGCTCTATGATCACCGCGTTTGCCGGTGGCATCGCCATGAGCCTTGGCTATCTGGGTCTGATTATCGGTGCCGTGTTCGCCGGCTTGGTCTACGTGATCATCGCGATCATCGTTAAGTTCGTCGGTGTAGGCTGGATCAATAAGCTGATGCCCGCCGCCGTTATCGGACCTACCGTTGCCATCATCGGTCTTTCCCTGGCAGGCAACGCCATCGGCGATCTGCAGACTGCCCCCGCCGGCGGTCACACCCTGATCGCTGTCGTTTGCGGTCTGGTCACCCTGTTTGTAACCGTTCTGTGCTCTACCTACGGCAAGAAGATGGCCAAGATGATCCCCTTCATCATTGGTATTCTGGCAGGCTATGCAGTCGGCACCGTCTTCACCGTGATCGGTAACCTGGCCGGCATCGAGGCCCTGAAGGTCATCAACTTCGAGCCTCTGACCGCTCTGGTTGCAGACGGTGTCACCCTGAAGACCTTCCTGCAGTTCCCCGACTTCACCTTCCTGACCGCCTTCAAGGGCGCAGGCGAGCTGACCGGCACCTACGTTGCCTCCATCGCCGTCGCTTATATCCCCGTTGCATTCGTGGTATTCGCCGAGCATATTGCCGACCATAAGAACATCTCTTCCATTATCGAGAAGGATCTTCTGGAAGATCCCGGTCTGCATCGCACCCTGCTGGGCGACGGTGTCGGCTCCATGGTCGGTGCTTTCTTCGGCGGCTGCCCCAACACCACCTACGGTGAGTCTGTTGCTTGTGTCGCCATCAGCGGCAACGCTTCTGTTTACACCATCGGCACCACCGCCGTTCTGGCTGTGCTGATCTCCTTCCTCTCTCCCTTCGTTGCATTTGTAAACTCCATCCCCGCCTGCGTGATGGGTGGCGTTTGCGTAGCACTGTACGGCTTCATCGCCGTATCCGGCCTGAAGATGATCCAGAAGGTTGACTTGGAGCAGAACAAAAACCTGTTCGTTGTTTCCACCATCCTGATCTGCGGCATCGGCGGTCTGACCCTGACCTTCGGCAAGGTTACCTTGACCGCTATCGCCTGCGCTCTGATCCTGGGCATCCTGGTCAACGTGGTTCTGAACAAGAAAAAAGACTAATCCAAGACACTCAAAAACGGGATGGCAAACGCCATCCCGTTTTTTATTATTCAGAGATTTGACAATTTCATTCCTTCCGCGTATAATTAAATCAACCTCCAAGAAAGGAACAAGAAAAAATGTCTGTCATTTTAGGTGTAGACGTAGGTGGCTCCACCACCAAGATCGTCGCCTTTGAAAAAGAAGTCATCGGTATGCTGCAGGTGCGGGCGGGAGATCAGCTGACCTCCCTTTACGGCGCCATCGGCAACCTATTACATCAATACGATCTAAAATTAGAAGATATCGAAAAGATCGTGCTGACCGGCGTGGGCGCTTCGCTGATCCACGAGGATATCTACGGCATCCCCACCTGCAAGGTCAATGAGTTTGCCGCCATCGGCAAGGGCGGTCTGCTGTTGGCTGAGGAGGAGGACGCCCTGGTGGTCAGCATGGGCACCGGTACCGCCTTCGTTTACGCCAGGGGCAACGAGATCGAGCATATCGGCGGTAGCGGCGTAGGCGGCGGCACGCTGATCGGCCTTTCCCAGGAGCTTTTGGGCGAGACCGACTACGAAGCTATTTTGGCGTATGCCGCAACCGGCGATCTTTCCCACGTGGATCTTTCGGTGCAGGATATCAGCGCCGCCGATATTTCTACCCTGCCCAAGAACGTCACCGCCTCTAACTTCGGCCGCATCAAAAGCACCGCTACGAAAGGGGACCTGGCCTTGGGTCTCATCAATATGATCTTCCAGACCGCCGGTGTTATGGCAGCCTTTACTGCCAAAGCAAGGGGCTTTAAAAAGGTGATCGTCACCGGCTCTTTGACCACCATCCCCTTCGGGCGGGAGGTCTTTGACGGGGTAGCCGCTCTCCACGGCATTCCCTTTATCCTGCCGGAGAATGCCACCTTCGCCACCGCCCTCGGCGCTGCGGCCCTTCAAAAATAACAAAAAGGAACCGTCCTGCGGATGGTTCCTTTTTCATTTACAGCAAAGCATCAAACAGCTTGATATTCTCGGGGCAAGGGCGAAGAGCTCCGCTCTCGCATTGCTTAACGATCTCCACGATCTTGTCGTTGATGGGCGTTTTGACCCCACGCTTTTTACCCCAGGCGCAAACGATGCCGTTGATGGCGTCGATCTCACAGGGCTTGCCCTTTTTCAGATCCTGCAGCATGGAAGGTTCGATATTACGGTGCTTTTTCATGGCAATGGGGATCAGCAGGGTGGCGATCGCCCGCTTGACCGCACCCTTATAATTGAACAGCGCAGTAATGTTTTTGCCCTGCACCGGCGCAAATTCCGCCCCTGCCGCATGACCCACGTCGATACATTCCTTCATGCAACGGATGGCCACCTTACGGGCGGCGGCATTCTCGGATACGTCACCAAACACACCGCCTACCACCGTACCAAGCCCCGAAAAGGTAGCGTTGATCAGCAGCTTGGACCATCGGGCACCGATGAGGTTCGGCTCTTCATGTACCGGGCACATCAGTTCCAAAAGATCTTTGACCTCCCGGAATTTTTCGTCGGTAATGCCCTCCATTTTACCCATGTGGAAGGAAAGACTCTCCGGCTCGCTGGTCAGGGTGCAAACGCCGGGTGCCGAAAGGGTGGCGCCCCATTCCACCACGCAGCCCATAGTGCGGTTCTCCCCGATGATCTCGGCGATCTCCGGCTCCGGCAGACCGTTCTGCAGGGTGACGATCACCCCATCCTCTGCCAGGTGTTCCTTTAAAAAAGTAACGACTTCCTTATTATGCAGCTGCTTGGTCAACAGCAGGATCACGTCGTATTCCCCGCTCATCTCGTCGGGGATCAGCGCGGTGACCGGCACGTTCAGCTCTACCGTTCCGTTAATGGTAGCGCCCTTTTCGCGAAGAGCCGCCACGTGCTCCTTGTTGCGGTTGATCAGATCGATCTTTCCGCCGTTTTTGGTGATGTAAGCCCCCAGTACCGTGCCCAAGGAGCCTGCGCCGTAAATTGCATGACGATTCATTGTTTATTCTCCTTTTTTAAAGAATGCCACGGCAACCGCACCGGGACCCACGTGGGTACCGATGGCACTGCCGATGGTGGTGTAACGAACTTCCTCTACCCCTTGATCCCAGATATGGCGGCTATCCTCGATATACTTCAATAACAGCGCATCGGAAAGGCCGGTATAGCCCAGCAGAATGGGCTTGGAGAAGTCCACGCCACCTGCCTTTTCGATCTCCTGCACCAAGAGATTGTTGCCCATCTTGGAGCCACGAGCCTTGCCCAGCATGGCGATCTCTCCGTCGATGACCGAAAGCACCGGCTTAATGTTCAAAACCGCCCCCGCAAAGGCGACGGTCTTAGAGATCCGCCCGCCCTTTTTGAGATATTCCAGGGTATCCACCAGCGCTACGATGACGATCTTTTTCTTTTCTTCCTCCAGCCGCGCGGCAATGGCGGCGGCGTCCAGCCCCTCGTCCAGGTACTTCAGCGCCCGCTCGATGAGGATGGCACTGCCCATCGCAACACTGCCGCTGTCTACGATATAAACGTTTTCATATTCCGCGGCGGCGATGGTGGCGCTTTGATAGGTTCCGGAAAGCTTGTGTGAAAGGGTAATCACCACAGCGCTCTCCCCCGCCTCCTTGGCAAGCTCCAGCTCCTTCATAAAGGCATCGGGGGTGGCCTGGCTGGTGGTGGGAAGCACATCGCTCTCCACTAACTTTTCATAGAAGGTCTTGTGATCGATGGTCACCCCGTCAATAAACTCCTCTTCCCCAAAATAAACGCTCATGGGTACCACGCGGACCCGTTCCTTACTTTCAGGCAACAGATCTGCCGTGGAATCCACAATAATTCTTGTTTTCATCATTCTTTCTCCTGTTTTTGATATTCAAGCCTGCAGGCAAACATGGTGTCGCCGCTCTCGTTTTGCCCCTTGGCAAAAATATAGTCCTCTTGCTTTGCGTGGGAGATCTCCAACCGAACCCCCTGCAGAACCTCTTTGCGGTAATCGATCTGCACCTCCACCAGCTCCTCGTCCCGTCCGGGATTGACGGCGTCCAGCACGTAGTTGGCGTATTTAGTGTTGTTGACGTGACCGTTCACGTCCAGCTCGCAAAAGCCGGGCGTTACGGGATAGGGCGGCTCCGCGCTCTCAAAATCAGGGATCTTCACCAGTTTTTCCTCAAACATCAGCTCCGGGTGGAACCCATCGGTAAAGGGATAGAGGTCCGGCACCGAAACAAACCGCCGTTTTTCGCTGTGGATCACCACCCACTCGGAGCTGCCGGCGATCAGCCGATTGCCCTGCTCATCCTCCATGCAGTATTCCCGTCGATAGTTCAGCCGATTGGGCTCCAGCGGCCAGGTCTTGATGACCACCCGCTGATAGCTTTTCGGTTGAGCGAGGATCCGAAAACGGATCCTGGTCAGTACCCATAAATAGGAGCGCGCCAGCATGGCCTCAAAGCCAAGGCCCAGCTCCTCAGCGTGCTGACCCGCCGCATCCTGGAACAGCTCCAGCACCGCAGAGGGCTTGATGCGATTGAATTGATCAAAATCGCCGGCCCGCAGATGATATTCTTTTCGCCATAATTTATTCATTGCATTTCTCCTCTCTGCAACGTTCAGTTCCATTACGAGTGCATTTCAATGTATTTCATACGTCATAATTACCTTGCGCAGTCCTTTGCCACCGCACTAAGGCTTTCGCTGATCAGCGAAAGACTGCGGTAAAAGGCGATCCGCTCCGCATCGGTCAACGCCGCGCTGATCTCCTCCAGCACGTGATCGATCTTATCGGCGATCTTTTTGCCTACTGTTTTGCCCTTTTCAGTCAACTCCAGCGGACTGTTGTACCGCTTGGCAGCCTTGGCTCTCTTGACCAGATACTCATTGTTCTCTAAATATTCCACCGCCCGGGAGATGGTAGCCTTATCCTCCTCGCACCGTTCGCAAAGGGCGGTAGCGGTCAGCTCCCCCGCCCGATATAAATAATACAGGCAGGAAACGTGAGCGCTCCTTAAATGATATTCCGCCATCTCCTGGTTTTTGATCTTGCGGATATTCCGGCTGATACGATTGATCAGCACCGTAAAAGTCTCGAATCGTTCGTTCATACTCTTCCTCCAATGATCTATCTTCGCCCGTCCACCGGCGCCCAAAGACTCAACCCGGCGACCAAAGTCTCAACCCGGCGACCAAAGACTCACCCCGGCGACTAAAGGCTCTACCCGGTGCCCAAAGACTCACCCCGGCGACCAAAGGCTCAACCCGGTGCCCAAAG
>CAYLIT010000003.1:0-14640 GCA_964383835.1 uncultured Eubacteriales bacterium | reverse complement strand
ACCCGGTGCCCAAAGACTCACCCCGGCGACCAAAGGCTCAACCCGGTGCCCAAAGACTCACCCCGGCGACCAAAGGCTCAACCCGGTGCCCAAAGACTCACCCCGGCGACCAAAGGCTCTACCCGGTGCCCTCACAGGCTCCCGTCCGGTCGAAGTTGTTGACATTTCAACAACTTTATCATAGCACAAACTTGTTGAAATGTCAACAAGCACTTGCAAAACCCCTCAAATAGGTGTATAATACCCTTGTGTCAGGAGGTTTTTTCCATGGAAGACATTAAAACGATCGTTGCCAAAAACATCACCGAGCTGCGGCTCTTAAACAATATGACCCAGTTGGAGCTGGCAGAAAAACTCAACTATTCCGATAAGACCATCTCCAAATGGGAGCGAGCAGAATCCTCGCCGGACATTGCGGTGCTGGTGGAGCTGGCCGACCTGTTCGGGGTCTCGCTGGATTACCTGGTGCGGGCCGAGAATATCGACCGGCAGGTCCTTGAAAACAAGCAGACCGAGGCCAAATACAACCGCCGGGCCATCACCTACATTTCCGAAAGCGTGGCCTGGATCGGGGCTATCTTTGCCTTTATCATCACCTCATTGATCACCGGCGAAGCCACCTTCCAATGGCTGTATTTCGCCTACGCCCTGCCGGTGGTACTGATCATCCGCCTGGTCTTTAATTCCATCTGGTTCAACCCCCGCCACAACTATTGGATCATCTCGGCGCTGGTGTGGTCCGTCCTGGCGGCCATCCATATCACTTTCCTTTATTTCGGGATCCAGGTGGGGCTGATTTATCTTTTGGGAATTGCCGGGCAGATCGTTATCGTGCTGTGGTCCTTCATCAAAAAGCCGAAAAAATGATGAAAAAACGCTCAAAAACCGCTTAAATACGGCCAAAAATGGAGCTGAAATTTTTGTCGAAACGAACGTCAGCGAACAATTCGTGGCATTTTTTCCTCTCTACGAATCGTAGAATCGCCGGTAGATCAACTCTACCGGCGGTTTTTTATTTTGTAGAGCCACTTCTCCGAACCTTCGGTTTATCTTTTCAGAAAGGGGTCTTATAATAGTTTTCGTAAGGAGGTCAAAACCATGAATATTCTTTTCTGCGGTGACAGCGGCATCTGCGAGGGACTTCGGCTTTCGGCCCTTTCCCTTTGCGAAAACACCGCGCGGGCGCTGCGTTTTTATATCCTCACCGCCACCGTGGGGGAACGGGTGGCCATCCCCCGGGAATTTGCAGACGGTCTGCAAAGAGCCTTGCGAAAGACCAACCCCGAGACCCGGGTCCTTCTGCTGGATATCAGCCGGGAGTTTGAGCGCGAACTGCCCCTGGCCAACATGAATACCCGATTTACCCCGCTTTGTATGCTGCGACTGTTTGCCGACCGGGTGCCTGAGATCCCCGATAGGATCCTATATCTGGATACCGACGTGCTTTGCCGCGGCGACATCGCTCCGCTCTACGACACCGATCTCAAAGGCGCAGAGCTGGCGGGGGTACCCGACCGCTACGGCAAATGGTTCTTCGGCAACATTTTCAAGCACGATTACCTCAATTCGGGAGTCTTACTTTTAGATATGGCGGCCATCCGCCAAAGCGGGCTTTTTGAAAGGTGCCGCAGGCTCTGCCGGGAGAAAAAGATGTTCATGCCGGATCAGACCGCCCTCAACAAGCTGGCGGTCAAGACCAAGCTCCCCGCAAAATTCAACGCCCAGGGCGCCATCAAAAAGGATACGGTCTTAAAGCATTTTACCACCTTTTTCCGCTTTTTCCCCTACTTCCACTCCGTCACGGTCAAGCCATGGCAGACGGAGGAGCTACATAAAACCCTCAAGATTTTTGAATTCGACGATATCATACAAAGGAGCCAACAACATGACCAATGAGATCCCTGTTTTTTTCACCATCGATAACGGCTACGCCCCCTTTTTAGCGGTAGCCCTGCGTTCTGCCATCCGAAATGCAAGCCCCGAGCGGCAATACAAGGCCATCATTTTGCACCAGGATCTGAACGAAGAAAACTGCCGACGGCTGAAGACCCTGGAGACCGCCAACTTTAAGATCGAGTTGACCCCCATGCGGGCCAACTTTGAAGCGCTGGACGATCGGATGAGCAATCGACTCAGGTGCGATTATTTTACCCTGACCATCTACTTCCGGTTGTTTATCCCCGCCATGTTCCCCCAGTATGATAAGGGCATCTACATCGACAGCGACGTGGTGGTGGCCGACGATCTGGCCAAGCTCTTTGATACCGACCTGGGCGGCAATTTCATCGGTGCCTGCAACGATCTTTCCATTGCAGATATCCCGCCGCTGGTAGCCTACACCGAAAACGCCGTCGGGGTAAAAAAAGAGGAATACATCAACTCCGGCGTACTTTTGATGAACCTGAAAAAGATGCGGGAGTGCGATTTTGAGGGGCATTTTTTGAACCTTTTAAACACCTATCATTTCGATAGCATCGCCCCCGACCAGGATTATATCAACGCCATCTGCAACGGCAAGATCCATTATCTTGACGAGGCTTGGGATGCCATGCCGAACGATGCCAAGCCGCCCCTGGCGCACCCTGCCATCATCCACTACAATCTGTTTTCCAAGCCCTGGTGCTACGACGGCATTCAATACAACGAGGAATTTTGGCAGTACGCCGCAGAGAGCGGCTATCTTGCCGAGATCCGGGCCTACAAAGCGGCCTATACCGAAGAAAAAAAGCAGGCCGACCGGGAATGCCTTACCCTTTTGGTGCAAAGAGGCACAGAGATCCCCGAAAACGAAATCACCTTCAAAAAGATGCATGATAAGGGAGTAAAAATCAGATTATGATTATCGGCGCAGACAGAAAAGCAGTGATCCAAAACATCAAGACCTTTGCCGAGAGCGGGCAGTTTCACCAAAAGGTGGAGTTGAACGACCCTGTGCTGACCGCAGAGCAAAGCCGGGAGATCACCGACCGCTATATGGAAAACCGCAAGCAGATCCTCTTTAAGATCAAGACCTTTTTCGGTGTTTTGCTTGCTAAGACCGCCGCCCGGATCATCAATAAAAACACCGAGATCGTGGGTCTTGAAAAGATCCCCCGGGAGCTTGGCGGTACGCTGATCACCAGCAATCATTTCAGCCCCCTTGAAAACACCGTCATCCGCCATCTGACCAACACCCTGGGGCGGCGCAGGTTAGGGATCATCAGCCAGACCTCCAACTTTGCCATGACGGGAATTTTGGGCTTCATTATGAACTACGCCGATACCATCCCCATCTCCACCGACCCCCGCTACCTGGCCCGGAATTTTCTTTCGGTGCTGAAGGAGCGGCTGGTGGAGAAACAGCACGCCATTCTGCTCTATCCGGAGCAGGAGATGTGGTTCAACTACCGCAAGCCCCGCCCGCCTAAGAACGGTGCTTATTTCTATGCAGCCAAGCTGAATATTCCCATTATCTCTTGTTTTGTGGAGATGGTGGACCTGCCGGAGGACGACACCGCCGAATTCAAAAAGGTACAATACGTTCTGCACATTTTAGACGTTTTATACCCCGACCCGCAAAAGAGCGTGAAGGAGAACACCGAGGCGCTGGGAGAGCGGGATTACACCCTCAAAAAGGAATGCTACGAGGCGGTATATGGCAAGCCGCTTACCTATGAATTTGAATCGGGCGACATTGCCGGCTGGAAGGAAACGCTATGAAAGAGATCCGCTATTACACCTCCTTCACCGATGATTTTGAGGTCAGCACCGAACAAGATCTTCAACTGCCGGAGGATTATCGGTGGGTGCGCAACGACCTGTTTTCCAAGTTTCTTTCCGGGCTGATCTACGGCCTGGCGGTCATCTTCGGCGGGCTTTATTGCCGATGCGTTCTGCACATGAAGATCCGTGGCCGCAAAAATTTCAAGGGGATGGGCGGAGACTTCTTTATCTACGGCAACCACACCCAGCCGGTGGGGGACGTGTTCATCCCCGCCCTTTGCGTACTGCCAAAACGGATCTTTACGGTGGTCAGCCCCGCCAACTACGGCATTCCGGTCATTGGAAAAATCCTTCCCTTTCTGGGCGCATTGCCCACCGTCAATTCTCTGCATGGGATCAAGGAGCTGAACCGAGCCATGGAACTGCGGCTGAAAAAAGGGCACCCCATCGTCATCTATCCCGAGGCGCACGTGTGGGAATACTATCCCCACATTCGCCCCTTTCCCGATACCGCCTTTAAATTCCCGGTCAAGCTGGAAAAGCCTGCTTTTGCCATGACGGTGACCTACCGAAAATCCAAGCTTTTCAAGCGTCCCCGGATGGAGGTCTTTTTAGACGGCCCCTTTTATCCCGAAGGAAATACCCCCAAAGAAAAGGCGGCCGACCTGCATGATAAGATCTACACCACCATGCAACAGCGCAGCCGGAACAGCAACGTTTCGTATATTGAATACAGACCTCGATAATACAATCAAATAAAAATGCGGCCTTTCGGCCGCATTTTTATTTGATTGTATTGTTATTATTCTTCCGGGTAAGGTAAATCCCTTGGTAATCCCAAAAAATAATCTGCTGACACATTATATAATTTACATTTTATTGCAGAATCTGCGGGGATATATCTGCGCAACCAACAGTTTGAAGTGCTCAAAAGATTCAAGAGCGTGATGGAAAGCATCCGATTTTTATTTTAAGGTTCGCAAGCCTTTGGGGTAGTGGTTTTTGCCCACACCGCCGGAGGATTTGATCCAGCCCAAGGGAACACCCGCCACTGTGACCACGCCGTAGCCCCGTTCTTCACAGGGGACGGTCTGCCCGTTGACGTATTGCTTGGCCTGCTCTACGCTGAGCTCCAGCGCATAGTTGAAATCCTCAGCAGGCAAGCTCATGGCCAGATGATGAGCCGGTTTCCATTGCCGGCCTTTCAGCTCCAGTACCTGCCGCCCGGCTCTTAAAATGCGCAAGCCCGCAGGGCAAGGGAGATCCTCATCCACCAAATAATAGTAATTACCCCGTTGCAAAAGATACCCTTTCAGGGGCTTTTTCAAAAGCTCCTGAAAAGCCGCCAAGGCCTCGGGGTGCTTTTCATTCTTAAAGAGAGGGGCCGAGCGGCCATTTTCTTCACCGTCCCGCTCCATGGCGCAGACAAAATGACCCTCACCGCCATCCTCGGGGAAGATGCGCACCGCCTGATTAAGCCCCAAAAAGCCGGGACGGCCACCGTTGATACCGGTATCCACAAGATGAAAATCCGGGTGATTTTCCAAAAACCAAAGGATGGTCTTTTCGTTTTCTTCCAAATTAAAGGTACAGGTGGAATACACCAGTCTGCCGCCGGGGCGCAGGGCTTTAGCGGCATTTTCCAGCACCTCGTGGCTACGCTCACGGCAGAGCGCCACCAAATCCTCGGTCCATTCCTCTAAAATACGGGGATATTTGCGGAACATTCCTTCGCCGGAGCAGGGGCTGTCCACCAGCACCTTATCGAAATATTCCGGCAACGCCTTGGCTACCGCAGCAGAGTCATTGTTGGTGATGACCGCCCGGGCGATGCCCATCCGTTCCATATTCTCCATCAAGATCTTAGCCCGTCCGGCCTGGATCTCGTTGGCCACCAAAAGACCATCCTCCAGACGGGAGGCAATGGCGGTGGCTTTAGAGCCGGGGGCGGCGCAAAGATCCAGCACCCGTTCATCCCCATTAAGCTGCAGGGCAGTGACCGGGCTCATGGCGCTGGGTTCCTGAAAATAATACAGACCTGCCAGATGGTAAGGGTGATTACCGTCGGTTTCGCCGCCGGGGAGATAGTAACCGTCCTCATAAAAGGGGGACGGGCGCAGATCAAAGGGTGCCAGCCTTTCAAAGGCTTCACGGCTGAGCTTTTTACGGTTGAACCGCACCCCCTCCAGGGGCGGCTGACCCACCCAAGGGGTCAGGTCGATCCATTCTTTTAAGTATTCGAGCATTGCATATCCTCAATAATTTTATCAAACAATTGTTGTAGCCGTTCTTCCTCTCCGGCCAATTGCAGGTAGCCCCAAAGAGCCTCGAAGCCGGTGGCGGCATGGTAGGTGCCGTAATCGGCAGAGCGGGGCTTGGAATGGGTCTTGGCATTGCGCCCACGGCGCACCACCTCACGCTCATCCTCGGTCAAATCTGCCTGCAACAGCTCCAAAAAGTGTTCCTGCGCCGCACAGTTGACGAACTTTTGACTCTTGGCATGGAGCTTTTGGCTTTGGCAGTTGCCCTGCCCCAGCACGTAGGTACGCACGTATAATTCAAAGACCCCGTCCCCTAAGTACGCCAGGGCCAGGGGGCTGTATTGCCGTAAAACCTCTTCTTTAGTCATATAAATGAAGTAAAGCTCCTTTCGCTTTTGCGTTTTCGATCTCGATGATGCCGTATTCCCGGTTGGGGTTTCTGAGAGAGCCGGGGTTCATCATTAAAATGCCCTCCCGCTCTTCCATAAAAGGGATGTGGGTGTGGCCGAACAACAGCACATCCACGCCCCGTCGCTTGGCCTCTGCTAAGGCACCGCCGCAACCACTTTTGACCCCGAACCGATGGCCGTGCATGATCAAAATTTTTACACCGCCCAGCTCTAAAAGCTGATCCTCCGGCCCGGTGGCGCCGTAATCACAGTTGCCCTTCACCCGGTAGACCGGGTGGCCGTTGGTGCGCTCCAGGAGCCATCGGGCATCGGCGATATGGTCTCCTAAATGTATAATTCCGTCGTTTGGATACCGACGGTATAATTCCAGCATCGGCTCCCTGATGCCGTGGGTATCGGAAAAAATCAAAAAACGCAGCATAGTCATTCTCCCGGTCATTATTATTTTAATTGTAGCATAAAATAAAGGGAACCGCAATATCGGAAAGGAGAATTCCCATGAGTTCAGGTAATTTATTTGACCAGATCAAAAGCATGGATAAAAAAGAACAGCGCGCCCTTTTGGAAAAGCTGACCGGCGCTCTCAGCCCCGACCAGCAAAAGCAGATCCGTGCGCTGATGCAGGATAAAAAGCAGATGGAAAAACTGCAAAATAACGCTACGCCGGAGGATCTGCAGACCCTTATCAACGGTCTTACCGGCAAGGAGGACCCCCAGGATTTTCTACAGAGCCCCCAGGTTCAGAACCGGCTGAAGGAGATCCTCCGTTAGACCTGGGCGGACTACTCTCGAGCTTGGGGGGAGAGGGGCTGGGCGGACTGCTCTCTTCCTTCGGCGGCGACAGCGGGTTGGATCCCGCCAAGCTATTAAAGGCGGGGCAGGCGATCTCCAAGCTCAATTCCACCCCCGACGACCGCTGTACCCTTCTTTCCGCCCTGCGCCCCTATCTGCGCCCGGAGCGGCAGGAGCGGGTGGACGAGGCGGTACGGATCCTGCACCTTTTACGGCTGGCCGAGCTGTTCAGGAGGTGAACCATGGACATTTTATTGCAATCCGACGGACAGCTTTACCCACCCAAACGCAATGATCGGCGACCCAAGCCGCCGCCAAAGCCGAAGCCCGAGCCCAAGCCGGAGCCTCCCCCGCCGCCAAAGACCACCCCTCGTGGGCTCCCCTGGGAGGAGCTGTTGCTGGTG
Organism: uncultured Eubacteriales bacterium; assembly: GCA_964383835.1. Lineage (GTDB taxonomy): Bacteria > Bacillota > Clostridia > Oscillospirales > QAKW01 > QAKW01. The sequence goes on along the minus strand of CAYLIT010000003.1, from coordinate 7,071 downwards.
GCGGTGGCCTACATCCTGATCAAAAACAGCGAAAAGCCGGATATCCCCTTGCTGTTGGCGCTGGCGTACGTGCTGTTTGATCAAAAATTTTCATTGAAAGATTTTTTAAACTTTTAGCAGAAAAAGAGGCTGTAAAAACACTCGTTTTTTACAGCCCCTTTTTCTTGCTTTTTTCGCAATATTTCAGTATAATATAAGAAGTTTGAAAAGAAAGGAGCGCCAATATGACCGTTTACCCCTTTTGCTCGTCCAGCAGTGGCAATTGCACCCTGCTGATCTCGGGCGATCACAGCCTGTTGATCGACTGCGGTGTTCCCCTCAAACGCATCAAGGAGGCGCTGGCCGAGGCGGGGCTGACCGTGGCTCAACTGGACGGCATTCTCCTGACCCATGAGCACAGCGACCATGTCAAGGCTATTCCCCAATTGGTCAAGCATCATCAGCCTCGGTTTTACGGCACCGAGGGAACCCTCTCTGCCGCCGAGGTAGAGGGAACCGATCATCAGAATCAGCCCTTTACCGTAGGTGTTTTTTACATTACGCCCATTGAAACCTGTCATGACGTAGCTGCCCCCTGCGGTTATCGCATCGAAGCGGAGGGCAAGGCGATCTCCATCGTGACCGACACCGGCAAGGTGACCCCGGCGATGATGCAGGCCCTTTCCGGCTGTACAATGATCATGCTGGAGAGTAACTATGACCCCGAAATGCTGGAAAACGGCCCCTACCCCGCCGTGCTCAAGCGGCGGATCCGCTCTGACCGAGGGCATCTTTCCAACGGTGATTGCGCCGCTCTTTTAGCCCTCAAGGCATTGGAGGGAGATTTAAAAACCGCCGTTCTGGCTCATTTAAGCGATCACAACAACACCCCTCTTACTGCTAAAATGGCAGTATTAAGCGCTTTTGAGCAGTATGGCATTGAGGACGTGCAATTAGAAGTGGGCGGTCCGTTTTGCCCTATGCTGGAGGTATAACGCCATGAAATGCACCGTAATATGCACCGGCTCTTTGAAAGAAAAATACTGGAAGGATGCCGAAGCGGAGTACGCCAAGCGGATGAAGCGGTTCGGCGGCTGGAACGTCATTGAACTGCCGGAGGTACCCTTGCCCGAGGCTCCTTCCCAAAAAGAGATCGACCGCGCTCTCACTAAAGAGGGCGAAGCGATCATGAAAAAGATCCCCGACCGTGCCTTTACCATCGCCCTTTGCGTGGAGGGTAAGCCCTGCTCCAGCGAGCAGTTGGCAGAATTGGTGGAACAGATCCCCCGTGAGGGAAAAAGCGAAATCGTATTGATCGTCGGTTCTTCCCACGGCCTTGCGCCGGAAGTAAAAGCCGCCTGCAACCGACGGCTTTCCATCTCGCCCATGACCTTCCCCCATCAGATGATGCGGGTGATCCTGGCGGAGCAATTTTACCGAGCCCACAAGATCAACGCCCACGAAAGCTATCATAAATAAGAAGTCGTATTTACAATGAAAATCCCCGCTGTGCGAAATTGCACAGCGGGGAATTTTTTATGAAATTCAGATAACAGAAGCGGGCTTGGCGGTGGTGCCGTAGGGATCCCACTCAACCATTTGGTTCGCATACTGCAGGAGCAGCAGTGCATCAGCGATGGTTACTTCGCCGTTGCGGTCTGCATCGGCAGCGGTCAGGTCGATAGCGACCTCCTTGCCGACTCTCCACTGCAGGATGGTCTGAGCGTCAGCCACGTTGACGTTACCGTCCATGTTGGCATCGCCCCACAGGTAAGCCATGATACCGACTACAGCACTGCCTTCACCGATGGTGATGAAGTTGGAATCGTAGTCGACAGCACCGGTATCGCCGGGTGCTTCGGACTTAACGAACTCTGCGGTGATCTCGGTATTACCGTAGGCGGCCTCGTCCAGCACCTTGAAGGTGAGGGTGGCAAGGGCCTTACCGTCGGTCTCATCGGTGGTCAGGTTGCCTACGTTGGCATAGGTCAGGTTTACCTTACCGGAGGTTGCGGTCTCGGGCAGGATCGCCTGATCGAAGATGCCGTTATCTACAACGTTAACCAAAGAGAAGACTGCGTCGTCGTAGTTGACCTGCAGGTTCATACCGGCAACGTTACCGGCATTGTTGGCCAGTTCCAGTTCAACGGTGATCTCTTCGCCCTGCATAGCAGATACGGGAGCGTTCACGTTGATACCGGTGCCGGTCAGTGCGGGAATCTCGCGGTACTCGTAAGCATCGCAGATGGAGCACTTATACTTGGCAGTACCGGCTTCAGTGTAGGTGGGAGCCTTCACGGTCACGCCGACGTTGCCAAACTCATGAGCCTTGGTGGCTTCTTCTTCGATGTAGCTGTAACCACATTCGCAGGTGTACTCGGTGTAGCCCTTGAGCAGGTTGGTATGAGCAACCTTATTCTCGGTAAAGGAGCAAGCGCTTTCGGTGGAATAACCGCAATCCTCGCAAACCTCAACGTGCTTGGAGTCCTGGCCGTAGGTGCCGTTTACGTGAGTCATTTCATTATTGCAAGACACGATAGCGCCGTTCCTACAATAGATACAAGCTCTGATATGATTTATACCGTCTTCGCGGATATACTCGAAGGTACACAGCTCAATTACGTTGCTGCCGCAACCGTTGGGAGTGGTGCAAACTAAGGTATGCTTAACAGGATTATGGGGGATCGCGGTATAAACGTAATTATGATTACACTCGGACTGAACAACGGTCGTGTCTTCGGTGAAGACGGCGTTGGCCAGATCGTCGTAACCGGTCCAGAATCTGGCAGCCAGATCATCGGTCAGACCGATCAGCTTGCCGTTTACGTCAGTGTAGAGAACAACGTCGTCGCCCAACAGAACGTCCAGAGTAACCTTAACAGGCAGGCCGGTCTCGCTGAATACGGGCATATTATTCTTCATGGCTACCGTCACATTAGGCTCGGTAGCATTGACTACGTAAGCCGCCTCACCGGACTTAATGGCATCTGCGGCGTTGGCGTTACCGTTTGTCAGAACGATGCTGGCATCGGTAGCGGAAAGAACACTGTCGTTATCGGTATAAACGTTTGTGATGGTCGTACCCTTGCCTTCATTTGCGGCAGTACCGATACAATCGTTATAGGAATCATTTGCGAAGGTAATGTTATTATTATAGGTAATAACGTTTTCAATGTTGATCTCGGGATCCACGGGGTTACTGGAGCTTGCGCTGCCTTCCTTCACCATGCTGGAGAAGACACCGCGGATGTAGGAAGCGGTATTGTTGGTAACGATGGCGTTCTTGATGCTGGTATCGCAGATCAATTCACCGAAGGCAACGCCGGTACCGCCGGCGGTGGCATTACCGGAAATGGTGTTGTTGTTTACGTACAAACCGTCGATGACGATCTTACCCTTATAGGTCTTACCGATCACCAGACCGGAGTTCCAATAGGTAGAACCGGCCGGACGAACCATCGTGCTGTTGATGACCGCAATGTTGTTGGCAATCAAAGTACCGCCGCTGATCTGACCGATCATCAAGCCCTGAATACCGGAGGTAGAGGACTTGTTGCAGGTATAGGTCACGTTATCCAGCGTTACATTATCCAGCTGGTTGGTTACGGTTACTTTTGCGATCAGGAAGCCGTAGCCGGAGGCATTATGGGTCATGGAGCTATCCTTGATGGTCAGATCCTTGACCAATTTACCGGCATAGTTGCCGAGGAAGGCCCCGCCGCTCAGCTTCAGACCTTTGATATAGTGGTTACCGCCGTCGATGGAGGCTGCAAGACCTTCCAGGCGAACATCGGTATTCTCCATATCGATGTCTGCGCTAAGAACGATGGTCTGATCTACAGTCAGGAGACTATAGATGGTCTTCAGATGATCCATATCCGCCTTGCTTGCAACGGTGTACATATCAGCATTGGGATTGGTATTATACTGAGTGATGGGAATCGCGTAGTAGTAGCTTTCCAGGATCTCTACATCCTTATCGATCTCGGCCTGAGTAGTGTAGGTCTTATTCTGAACCTCTGCAAGTTTGGCAGACAGGGAAAGATCGGTCATGTTACTGGCATACTTATCAAGGTTGGACTCGCCGTCATAAGCCGCGATCGCTTCACCCAGAGCAACAAAATCAAGACCTTCCTCGAAGGTTGCTTCAACATTGATCTCCAGCTCGTTGGGCAGGGAGTTAATAGTAAGCACCTTGTTGGCATCGATAGAGGCTGCATAAGACTCCTTAACCTTAAAGCTGGGCGCGCCTACGGAAAACAGATCGTTCAAATCGAAGGTATCGCCGGGGAAGCCATAGAGATATACTGCGCTATCGCCGCTCTTGACATTGATACGAACCGGCTGCTCGGATTCGGTACCGAAGGCAAGCTTGCCGTCCTTGACCGTGTAATATTTATGACCGTAGGTGTCATCGTACCCATCGTAATAACCGTTATTCATCTTCCATGCAAGCTCGCCGGAGGTCACCTGGTCGGCGGTAAAGCCCGCATCGGCAAACCATTCGTTTACGTCAGACTTGGCAGAGAAGCCGGTCTTACCATTACCATAGATATTGTGCAGCTGGTCTTTGGTAATACCCTTAAAGGTGGTGGTGGTAGCCAGACCGACTACATAGGACATATTGTTGACGCCGCCTTCGGTATGGATATTACCGGTATAGCCGATGTTTGCAAGATTAATGGTCGTACCGGCACTCCAGTCCAGAGTAGCATCGGCACGGGCAGTTCCTTTGTCTCCGCCAGCATCGATTTTAACATTGATGTCGCCGTTGCCGATAAAGTTGATGATCTTTGTGGTGGCGCTGTTACGGCCGAAGGGAGCGCAGTCAATCTCATACTGCTTAACGTCGACGTTGACATCTGCGTTACTCCAGCAGTTTGCAAAGACGCTGGAGCCGGAGCCCTGGCTGGTAAAGATACCAACGTATTTAGTGCCGGAAGCCTGATTGCCGGTACCGGTCAGGCGGATCTCACCGCTTTCAATACCCAGGTTCTTAACCACACAGCCGGTGGCGACACGGCCGATCAGAGCCGTATAGGTGCTGGTTGCGGCATCCTGATCGATCAGCAGATTGTGAATCGCATGATCGTGACCGTCAATGGTGCCGGTGAAGGCGGCAGCACTACAAAGAGGATTTACCGGGACATTCTTGAAATCCACGTCGTTCAGGAAGTGGATGGTGATGCCGTTGAAGGTCTCTTTTTCTTCTTCGGAAATGGCGACGGCTGCCTGCCAGTCTTCCAGATCCTTGATACCCCAGACCTTGGAAACGGTCTTATCAAAGTACCGCATCAAGGGATAGTTGGGATAAACCAGATTTTCTTTGATGGAAAGATCCAGGTTGGCATTGTCCTTAACGTAAAGGGCGATACGGGCCATAGCTTGCTCGTCACTCATGGTATCCTTTGCGGCGTAGGAAAGCTTCAGCTTATCCAGCAGCTCAGAAAGGGCCGCAGCATCGTTCAGAGCCTTGGCATGGCCGGATTCCACCATACCCTCGTACTCATCGATCAGTTCCTTGATGATATTCCAGTCAGGAACGCTGGCTACATAATTCAGCTCTGCGTTCATCGGGGGCATCCGGAAGGTGTTCGCATCATAGTCCGGCATAATGGCGTCGGTATGAGAATCCAGAACGTAGCCCTCATAAACGGGCAAATTAATGGTGCTCGTTGCTTTTTCAAAGGAGGTTTCAGAGGATACGGCATAATCACCGATCTGCTTGGAGACGGTCAGCTTATAGAGCGCGTCATAGGGATCGTCGGTCATGGCCAGCTCACCCTTCTCATTCATGGTGAAGTATTTACGGCCATAGAGAGAATCGAATTTATCAACGTAGTTATCGTTGAGCTTCGATGCCAGCTCACCGCTATAGTACTCGTTGGAATCAATTTCAAAGGTCTTGTAGTCCAACAGGGCGTCGATACCGTTCTTGTTGATGTCGGAATAAACGTTATGAACGTAAATATTCCCGATGTTGCCGACAAATTGCTGATACTCTGCTTCGGTATCGGTACCGGAGCCGAAGCTAAAGAGGTAATTTGCGGTACCGTTCAGATTACCCATGTTGACGCAGTTATAGACCTGAGTCGCAACGGTGGTCCAATCCAGGAACGCATCCGTACGGCCGGTGGTGGTGGCTTTGGCGTTCATATCACCGGTATTGATGCAGTTGACGATGGTATAACCGGAGCCACGGCCAAAGGGAGCCATATCCAGCTCCTTACCCTCGATATTGCCGTTTACGTCGATCGCAGTCCAGCAGTTGGCAAAGATAACGGCGCTACCGCCGCGAGCCATAAACGCACCGGAATAGTTCTCATCCGTCTTGGAGGTACCGTACATATTGACGCTACCGCTGGCAAGGCCCAGATCCCGGATGACCATCCCGGATTTATTGGAATAACCGATCAAGCCGGCATGATTGCCTTCGGTCGCAACGTTGTGGTCGATATACAGATTCTCGATCACGTGACCGTGACCGTGAATGTTGCCCTGGAACGGAACGTCGGTGGTACCGAGGGTATCGATCTCTTCTTCGGGATCGATCTCGCCGTCGCCATCGACGTCAAAATCGATATCTGCAGTGAAATGCAGGGTCTTACCGTTGAAGGTCTCACCGTTTTTGTTCAGCTCGATGGCAGTGATCCAGTCTTCTGCGGCGCCGATACCCCAATCGTCGGCGTAATCTCTACCGAGAGTTTCCATATCACGCACATAGGGATAAGGGGAACTTTCTTCCGCAGCAGTTACGGGCAATACATAAGCCGCCAGCATCGTCATCATCATGAGAACGGCCAGCAAAGCGGATGTAAGCCTTGTCTTTCTTGTGATCATCACAAACTCCTCCTTAGTGTACAACTCGCCCTTAAAATCATAATTAACGATAAAAAGGCTATTATATGCAATCATTGTACCACAAACACTGGGTTTTGCAAAGAACCTTATGTTGTTTTTTTTGCACAATATGTGAAATCTTTTATATTTTTTATTCTTTGTTTGAGCAAAATGCATACCCCCGACCTTTTGGGAGAAAAGGCGGGGGTGCGGTTTCAATCAGTCCTGAAAGAAGCGATATTCAGTGACCGA
>CAYLIT010000002.1:0-25559 GCA_964383835.1 uncultured Eubacteriales bacterium | reverse complement strand
GCCTCAGCTTCGTTGCAGTCGATCTCTTCGATCGTTTCCGTTAATTGCTGGTCCTTGACCTTCAGTGCCACCGAGACCGTTGCCCGCGCGCTGATCTTACGGGGGTTCAGCAAGCGGCAGGAGGTTCCCGCCACCCGAACCATGGTCTGCACCCAAGGAGTGTTCCCCGCCTCTTTCATGGGAAAGCTTTCACTGAAACGGACCGTTTCAGTGAGGGCTTTGATCTCACCCTCTTCCCCGCGGTAAATGACGTTAAAGCGGCAAGAGCCATCCAAATTCAGCCGATCGCCCTCGATATCCTTTTTCAGGATCGCCGGTACGGCGTTGCATTGGAGGATCCTTTCGGCCGCCGGGAAATAATCCGGGATCAGAAGGTCGCTTTCGCATTTTTCCTCGATAAAATTTTCATACAGCGTTCTGGTCGCTGCCACCCTTGTTTGTTGCTGGTTACACTCCATGGTCCACGGCTCCTTTGTTTTTTATTACTACTTATGTCAAGAAGCCGCTGATTAGAACCCATTAATCCACGTTATGTATTTTAAATACCCGTTTCAAAATGCTCCGCAAGAACTTCGGAGGCTTCACGATCACAACCTGCACACCCATCACTCCTTATGTAAATTTTGCGATCACGACCCCCATGATCAACACCAGGACGCAGCTGATCGCAATGATCAGAATATCCGGGAGAAAGATCTGGATCAATATTCCCAGCGCAACCGCCGCCGCAAAGCAGGCGACGGTTTTAAAAAGATGGTTCTTTTTCAAGGCACACGCCCCTCCCCCGAGATACTCTTTGCCTTATTCTATGCGAAACTCCATCGGATGGTACCAATGATAAAGATCGGTGGAATACAACAGGTTGAGCCGTGCGCGCAGTTCGGCGATGGTGGCCTCCACCTCACGTTCATCCTTGGTTTCGATATAAGCGTTCAGCTTATGCAAAAGGGTCTCCAGTTCCTCCATCCGGCCGGTGGGCACCAAACGGTGCGCCCAAAAGTTTTTGGAAAGAAAATAATCGTCCAATTGGGCGGCGCAAGCCTTTTGCTCTTCAAATTCCAAAGCCGCCTCCAAAGCGTCCAGCCGCTCGTTCATCCCGCCCACATAGCGGGTCATGAACCAAAGATCCCACACCACGACCCCCAACACAAACGCCGTGATCACGGTCAAACTGATCACCGTACGCTTCATTTCAGTTCCCGCCGAACCAAAAAGGTCTTTTTATGATCGTCCATCGTCAGCATAAACACATCCTTTATATCGATCCCGTAGCCCCGTAGAATGGTATAGAGCTCCTGTTCATTCATTTCTTTTTTCTTCATATTCTTATGGACTACATGGCCGTCCATGATCAAGATTTCAGGCACTCCGCCGCTTGGCGGAACGGGGATCTTCAGATCCTCGGCGGTAGGCGGCGCCGCAAGGGGCTTTGGAATCACCGAGACCGTACCGTTAGTCTCAAGGACGGCGGTCATGATATCCTCCACACGCAGGATCCCGTTGCCCCGCATGGCCTCCATGATATCCTCCATGGAGACCCGGGTACGCAACAGTTCATACTGGTTGATCTTGCCTTGATAGATCAACAGCACCGGGCGACCGTAGCAAAAGGCCCGAAAACGCATAGATTTCAGCGTCAAAAGGGACATTAAAAGCTCCAGTCCCACCATCAAAAACATCGGCATGATGCTCCAAAGAAGCGGCATATTCATATCCTGCAACGGCAGAGCGGCCAGTTCTGAGAGCATGATAGTGATCACCAGCTCCGAGGGCTGCAGTTCGCCGATCTGCCGCTTGCCCATAATACGGACCGCCAGCACCACCGCAATATATAACACCACGCATCGGAACACGCTGACCAGCATCTTATCACCTCGTTGCTATTTTTAGCAACGAGCACCGAAATATGCAAAAAGCGGAAGGACTCATTCCTTCCGCTTTTTATGCTTATTCAAAGGCCGCAAGCTTAGCCTCAAGATCTGCCACGTATTCTTCCATGGTAATGCCGCGATTATAGATATCCGTTGCGATCTCGACCCCCACGTAGCGATAATGCCACGGCTCGTAATTATAGCCGGTGATGGATTCGTTGCCCTTGGAATATCTTAAAATAAAGCCGTATTTATGGGCGTTTTCGGAAAACCATTTAAATTCTTCCGTTTGGTCGTAATTTTCATGCAGGCAGGCATATTTATTAACGATAGACGGGATACACACGTCTGCCGCAAGGCCGGTGTGGTGTTCGCTGGCACCGGGAGGCGCATAATACTCGTTAGTCAGTTCGATGGCTTTTTCTTCCGAATAACCCTGATCCTGCCAATACGCGATTTTATTATAGTATTTATTATACTGGCTTGAATAAGTGCGGTAGCCGGAGTACAAAGTATAACTATAGCCTGCTTTTTCGCCCGCATCGATCAGCCTGCCCAACGCTTCGGAGCAGGTGCGGTTCAGCTCATAACCGCCTCTGAAGGAGACCAGGTCCGTGGGTTCATAGTCTGAATCGACCCGATGATCCCGATTGACAAGGATCATATACGGATCATTGAGAATCGCCTCGATGCCCTCTTTGGTAGTATAATCCAACGTAACGGGCGTGGTGCTTGTTGAGGGCTCGTCTGTCTCGGGATCCACTTGTTCGTTCGGCTTCGGATCTGCCTGCTCGGGGGTCTGATCCTCCGAATCTTGCTCCTCCGGGTCTTGACCCTCCGGCTGGGTATTCTGTTCCGGCTGTTGCGTTTCGCCGTTGGTGCCCTGCTGAGCCTGATCCTGAGGATCCGTATCCTCCGGCTTATCGGAGCAAGAACCAATGGAGACCGAGATCAAGACCACCAGGCAGATCAGCCCTGCGATCAGGGCAAATATTTTTTTATTTTTCATTTCAGAAACCTCCAAAACATCAAAAGAAAGGATCTTTTCTATGAAAAAATCTTGGAATTACTACAAGATCAAATGGACTGCATTCTTTGTAACAGCCTTCATCCTTACCCTGGGGCTGACGGCTCTTTATATGGCCCGGCCGCAAAAGACCGCGCCGGACGCCCAGCCCTCTCAAGAGGAAGAAAGCGGAAACGGCCAAGCGGGGCATTACTCCAATACTGCCTTTGGGTCGTTGATCGAAGAAAATCTTTCGGAGCTGGCCTTCATCAAGGAAATTCAATTCAGCGGTGGAGACGAAGGGTATTTTACCATCACCGGCACCCTTTCGGATCCCAAGCGATTGACAGCGGTCTGCCCGGAGCTGGAGCCGTTTTCCATGCTCTTGAGCGTGCTCAAGGGGGAAAGCGTAACCATCAGCGGGCATATCGGTGAGGATGACGAGGGCAACGGCTGTTTTGTAGCCGATACCATCACTTTTTCAGGCCACACCCTCCCGGCCGGGATCGCCACCACCTATATTGAAGAATACACCGGGCTGAACGATCTGTTAGAGGTTCCCGTGGAGCAGATCGCGCTGAACGAAGAGGGGATCACCTTCCGGGAGATTCCCACCGCTATTCAAATTGCTTCGTATAAGTAATCTCTTCCTTAGCTTTGGGTACGAACATGGCCAAGGCTACAAGAGCCGCAGTTAAAATACCTATGATCAACGCCAGGTGCCAATGCTGCAGGCTGTACATACTGAAAAAAGGCAACGGCAGAATGGCGCCCGCCTCCAGCAGTACCGCCAAGATCATCCAGATTACCGGGACACCGCGACGGCAACGTTGCTGGGTCGTTTTATGCAACAGCACACCGGTGGCCACCGTCATTACCGTGAAAAACAAAAACGCAAGCGCAAAGGAGATGTGCCCGGCAGCGGGACGGAATACCGTGATAATGGTGTTATCGGCAAAAGTGAGATAACCCTCCTCGGCAACGGTGCAGGGACCGTTGAACAGACCGTTGAAGCCCACCACCGGGAGCATGATCAAAAGATAAGCGCTCATGCACAGACCGGGGGCTGCGCCAAAACCAAAGCAGAAGGAATAGCCCTTCTCTTCCCTGTAGTTCGCGAAAAAGGTGCCGCGCACGATCAGCAACCGCACCAGACACAGCAGAGCAAGATAGACAAACCCCACCATAGTACGGAAGAAGGGGGTATTATAATAGTTTTCCGAGCGGAAGGTCACCATCCAAAGCACCACCACCGCAGCGGCAGTCACCACCGCCGCGATAATCCCAAGGAAAAACATTCCCCAATGGAGCTTGGTTTTAAAAGAGCGTTTAAGCCCGAAAAAGATGCCGATAAAACCGGCGGCAAACAGCAACAGTGCCGCCGCATAGCAAAGGAGGAGCGAGATCATACGGTGCCCTCCTTTTTCTTTTTAAAGGGCAACGGCAGGGTGATATAAGCGATCACCAGGTTAAAGATCAGCACTGCCGCGACAACACCGTAGGTGAGATAAACGTTCGAGAAGAACAGCATCACCGCAAACAGGAAAAAATACGAAAGGGCTACAGCGGCGCCGGCATAGCGCTGTTTATCCAGTGCAAATTGATAGCTAACGGCAGAGATCAGAATATAGATCACACCGCTGATCAGCATCAAAAGACCAAAGGCCAGGGCCTGACTGATATCGATCTCGCCGATATAGATCAGGCCGAAGATCAAAAGGTTCTGACCCAAAATAAATCCGCTACCGAAGGTGAGACCGGCAAATTCGGATCGCTCGGACTTTTTGGCGTTATCAAAGCTGATGGTCTTGAGCAGTTCAGAAAGCAACCAGAACAGCACCAATACGATACCGCCGCCCACATAGATATAGGCGTTGGCATCGGACTCGGCCGAAACGGTCACGTTGGACAAAAAGACCTGGCTGATGATCAGCAACAGGATCGCCACCGCCGCAAGCACCACAAAAAAGGTGCCAAAGCCATAGAGGGCCGAGGTGAAGGAGACCTGCTTTTTCTTTTTGGAAAAGAACAGGGACAACAGCACGGCGCAGGGTACCAAAGCACCCATCAGAAGGGCCGGCCAAATATACATAAGGTTATTGATAAGATTGGTCATTTTTTATTCCTGCTTCATCGTTAATTTTGCCGCGGAGAGGGTATTGCGGAGCAGCATGGTGATGGTCATGGGACCCACGCCGCCGGGGACCGGGGTGATATAAGAGGCTTTTTCAAAGCACGAATCGAAATCCACGTCACCGCAGAGCTTGCCGTTTTCGTCACGGTCCATGCCCACGTCGATGACCACGGCGCCCTCTTTGATCATATCGCCGGTGATGAATTTAGCTTTACCGATAGCCACCACCAGAATATCGGCGGCGGCGGTCTTTTTGGCCAGATCCTTCGTTTTGGAGTGACAGATCTGAACGGTACCGTTGGCATGAAGCAACAGCATTGCCTGGGGCTTTCCCACGATATTACTTCTGCCCACCACAACGCAATCCTTTCCTGCCACCTCAATGCCGCTGTATTCCAAAAGTTTCATCACACCGGCGGGGGTGCAGGGCAGAAAATCGTACTGACCCAGCATGATCTTACCCACGTTCTGCACGTGGAACGCATCCACATCCTTTTTTGGATCGATGGCGGCGATCACCTTGTTTTCATCCAGGTGGCGGGGCAAGGGCAGCTGCACCAAAATGCCGTGGATGGCAGGGTCCTGATTGAGTTTTTCCACCAGGCCCAGCAGTTCCTCTTCGGAGGCATCGGCGGGCAGTTCATAGTTTTCTGAATAAAAGCCCACCTCGGCACAGGCCTTGATCTTATTACGCACGTAGACCTGGGAGGCGCTGTCCTCCCCCACGATGATCACCGCAAGACCGGGCTTTACACCCCGGCGGATCAGTTGTTCTGTTTCTTCACGGATCTCACTGCGCACCTGCTGTGCGATCTGCTTGCCGTCAATGATCTTGGCCATTTTCCTCTTCCTCCGTTTCGGTTTTCCCGAGTTCTTCGACCGCTGCTTCGATCTCGATTTCGATCTCTGCTTCGACCTCATCTTCATCCTCTTCTTCATCGATCGGTGCTACCGCATAATCGAACTGTAGCTCATAGACCGGCTTATCTTCCTCGATCTTTTTCCGCACGATCATCAGTCTTGCGGGCTTGCGCACCCGGACCAGAACGATCAATGCAATGGCGATCACCGCCGCCGCAATGGCCAGCACCATATTGATCCGCACTCCAAAGATATGCAGATTATAAGCGCCGTCACGCAAAGGCTCCATCCAGGCGCGGCCGATACCGTACCAAGCGGTGTACAGTAAAAACAGCTCACCCTTGAACTTGCGGGAATCCATATAAGCCACGATCGCCAAAAGGCCGAGAAGATTCCAAAGAGACTCATACAGAAACAGCGGATGGACGTACTCGGCAATACAATCCACGCCGACGCCCATACGCCAGGGCAGCTCGGTCTGCACGCCAAAGACCTCTACGTTGGCAAAATTGCCCCAACGGCCGATGATCTGACCGATCATAAAGCCGATGGCCGCCAGATCCAGCATATTCAGAAACGAGATCTTTTTGAACCGGCAGACAAAATAGGCCGCCAGGCAACCGCCGAAGATGCCGCCGTAGATGGCAAGTCCGCCGTTCCACACGGCGATCATATCCATAAAGGAATCAAAGCTTTCCAGATCCCCCAATATGTACCACACCCGGGCGCCGATAAAGCCTGCAGGCAGGCTGACCAGCAGAACGTCCAGAATATGATCGTTCACCACATCAAAGCGCTTGGCTAGGCGGTCACAGGTAAAAAATGCCGCCAGGATGCCTATGCAGATGATGATGGCGTACCATTCGATGGTAATATTTTCGGTGATCTTAAAGGCGGTGGGGTTGATGGTAAACTCCCCGATCCCGAGACCGGGGAAAGAAACAGTATTATAGTTCATCGTTATTCCTCCTTGGGGTTAATAACCGAAAGACAGCTACGCTCTTCGGCAAACATCTTTTCGGCGCGGGAGAGAAGATCCTCCGGGCTGATCGTTTGCAATGCGTCGATGGCATCGAAGGTCTCTGCACCGTTGAGGTAGTTGCCCATCAGACGGTTGGCCATGCTGTAGGCATGGTCGGTCTCCATCACCAGGGAGCCGTAAAGGCCGTTACGGATGGCGCGGAACCGCTCCTCATCGACGCCCTGCTCCCTCATCTGCGCGATATGCTTGAAGGCACAACGTTCCACTGCGCGGGGCTCATCACTTTCGCCGTTGATGACGCAAAATGAAAAGTAATCGGAAAGATCGTACCAGCAGTCGAATTCGCTGTTGATGGTACCAGCCTCATACATCTCCTTATAGAACGGAGAGGATTTGCCGAATAGGTATTCCAGCAGGATCTCCACCTCCATTTCTTTTTTGGAAAGGGCGAAGCCACTGACGTCGGTATCGTTATCCTTAAAACCAAGATGGAAAATAGGCTTGGAGACCAGCATGGATTTTTCGGTGTACCGTTCCCCTGCTTCGTCCGGCTCCTCGATGGGCATAGGACCCATTTTCAACGGCGTATTGCCGGGGAAATAGCGGTCGATGGCCTTCAGCACCGCGTCTTTTTCCACGTCACCCACCACGGAGAGCACCAGGTTCCCCGGATGGTAAAAGGTGCGGTAGCAATCCATCAAGATCTCGGGGGTCAAAGAATAGATATCCTCCACCGTACCGGCGATATCCCGGCGGATGGGGTGGTTCTGATACAACCCCTGGACCATGGTGAAATATCCCTGCCAGCCGGGCTCATCCTCATACATCTTGATCTCCTGGGCGATGATACCCTTTTCTTTTTCCACGTTCTCTTCCGTCAGGAAGGGGTGGGTCACAAAAGAGAGCAACACATCCAGGTTCTCTTCAAAGCGGTCACTGCAAACGAAGTAGTAAGCCGTTTTATCGTTGGAGGTATAGGCGTTAGCCTTAGCGCCGGTCTTGGCGTAAAAATCAAAGGCGTTGCCCTTCTCACCCTCGAACAGCTTATGCTCCAAAAAGTGAGCGGTGCCGTTTGGAACGGTGACCGAACGGCCGTCCGGCGCCGTAAAGGTATAGTTGATGGAGCCGAACTTGGCGGCGATCATCGCCGCTTTTTTAGCCTTTTCCTGCTTTTTCATAAAGTAGACCGTCAGGCCACTGGAATGGATGAACTTTTCGTACCGCTCCCCGATGGCCGAACAGGTATAGATCTTACTCATGCCTCGTTATGAACTCCCTTCAAGAAATAGACCGTATCCAGCCGGATCTCACGGGCAACGGCGATGATCTCTTCACGGCTGACACGGGAGATCTCCTCGATCTCCTGCTCGGGGGTCTTGAGTTCCCCACGCAGGGTACCGGCGATCATCATAGACGCCAAAGCGCCCTCGCTATCCAAAGCGCCGCGCAGGCTATCGATAAGATAAACTCTGGCATTTTCCAGCTCCTCATCGGTGAAGTCCCCTGCCGCAACGGCGGCCAGCTGGACTTCGATCTCCCGCCGGGCCTCTTCGTATTTCGCGGCCTCTACACCACTGGAAACGAACATCACGTTCTTAAACCGGTCGATATTGGAGGAGCAGTAGTAGCAAAGGGAAAGGCGCTCCCGCACGTTCATAAACAGCTTGGAGGTGGCGCTACCGCCGTACAGCACGTTGAACAGGCGGCAAGCGGCGCCGTTTTTCAACGCGGTGGCGCCCAGGCGGAAGCCCAGGTTCAGCTTGCTTTGGTTAAGCTCCATGGGGTCCAGCACCTCGCTGACCACATCCCTGCCCCGGCAGACCTCAGTGTCGGGCATGGGGCATTTGCGGGCCGAAAAGCCGGCGGCCAGATCGTCCAGAAACTCGCCGCAGTTCTTGCCCACATAGGTGATGACGATATGCGCCTCCTCCATCAGCTTGCGGAAGTAAGCATACAGAGAGGTGGCGTCAAAGGCGGCGACCGCCTCCTTGGTGCCCATCTCGTTGATACCGTATGCTTCATCGGCGCACATCAGGCTCTTACAGCGCTCCAGGGAATACAGACGCTTATCGTTGAACAGGCCGGTGATCTTATCGGTCAAATTTACCTTTTCCTGGTCCACGTATTCGGCTGAAAAGGCATCGTTTTCCACCAGGGGATGATAGACCATCTCGCGGAACAGCGTAAGAATGGCGCCGCGGATATCCTCGCCGTCGATGGCGTATTCGTTATCCAGGTAGGTGAAGGCGAAGCTCAGAAGCTCCATCTCCCCCGCCTTGCCGGACTGGATCGAAAAGGATGCGCCGTAATTCTTTGCCAGATACCGGCTGATCTGATCCATCCGGGGGTAGGCCTTACAGCCACGGCTCATCACCGAGGCCAGCAGAGACATCCCGGTGGCATTCTCTACCGTCAGCGGCATGACAAAATCAACCGCCAGGTAGCCGGTCTTAAAATAATCCGTTATTCCGTAATTACAAATCACGCCCGGGCGGGGTGATCGCTGATAAAACTTCATACCTTACTCCTTAATTAGGGTGAGCAAATAATCCGAACCCTAAAAGATTTACACTATATTTTACCACAAAAACGCCTGATTGAAAAGGTTCTGAACTAAGTTTTTCATGAACAAACTGTTACAAAATAAGCTTCAAGCCCTTTTCGGATATTCTTTGCAATTTTACGGACATTATCCCGTTCGCAAAGCATTTCGTATTCCACCGGGTTGCAGACATACCCTGCCTCCACCAAAACGGCGGGAAAGCGGGTCTGGCGGCAAACGTAAAGGCTTTGGCGACGGCAACGGGTGGCTTTCTCCTCCACACCGTCCCAAAGGTTTCCCGCCAGGGTCTCGGCCAAGGTCTTGGAGACGGGAGAGGAATACAGCATCAGACCGCCGGTGGCCTTGGTATAATCCGAGGTCTCGTTGGTGGCGTTATGATGCAGAGAGATAAACAGATCCGGCGCCGCGGCAACCGCTTGCTCGGCGCGTTCCGCCAGGGTGACGGTGGCGTCGTCGGTGCGGGTCATCAGAACGGTGGCACCGGCCGCCTCCAGCTCGGCCTTGAGGGTATAAGCCAGCACAAGATTCAGGTCACTCTCTGCCGGCCAGGAAACGCCGCCGGCGCTGATCGCGCCGCTATCCTGGCCGCCGTGGCCCGCATCCAGCATAATGGTCTTGCCGGACAGTCCGCCGCTGTGAAACCGCAGATAAACGATGATCCGATTTTTCTGCTGCAGGATCTCATAACCGGCAATATGACGGCCGCTTCGGGAGGTGATCTTCAAAACAGTCCCCTGGGCGGTGCGCTCCGTTTCGATGTAATGGTCCGCCTTTTCGGCGTCCAGTTCGATTTTTTGAGAACACCCCACCGAAAGCCGGACCTCCAGGCTTTCCCCATCGCAGTAAGAGGAATAACCGAAGATCTCATCGGCAGAGATATTCAAAATCTCGTAATTATAAGCGGCGGGCTCGGCAGGGAGCGGCTTTTCATCGCCCAAAAGTTCCTGCTCCACCCAATAACCGTTTTCCAACAGCGCGCGGGTACCCTCCAGCCCCATCACCCGCACCCGGGTCCCTTGGCGCAGAGGATCGTGATCCATCTGGGAGCCGCCGTTGCTGGTATCAAAAACGTAAGCGTCCTGTTGCAGGATCTTTTCTTCAGAATAGCCGTTTGCATAAAGATTGATCGTCAGATCGGTCTGCACGGTGGTCTTCACGCCGTCCAGACTCATTTCCAGGGAAAAGCCGGTCAGCGCCAGCTTGTCCCCCATCGGGAAGGAGGGGGAAGTCCATTCCCCTTGATAGGTGGTCGAGTCACTTTTAATGGCCAACAGCGGAACAGAGACGGTTCCGTTGGTCAGCACCAGCGATGCACCTGCGGGGGCTTTGGCCGAAAAGGCGATGGGCTCCCCCGCCCCACGGTGGATCGCCCCGCTCGGATACAGCTCCCCTGCCGTTTTGGGAGCGGCGGCGACGGTGCGGGTAACGCGAACGGTCCGTTTTTCCCCGCCGCTTTGCACCGTGATGGTGTTTTTGCCGACTTCAAGGGGCACATAGGCCGCATACAAGCCGGTACTGCTTACCACGGCTTGGACACCGTTGACGGTGACCGAAGCGCCGGGAGACACGGTTCCGGTAACAGAAACGCCGCCCCCTTGGAAGGTGGCGCCGTTTTGCGGCGCGGTGATCTTCAATTCATTTGCCTGCTTCAGCTGCAGAAACTCCACCGTGTTCACCTCTACCGTTTTTTCTGATTGCTCGTAATAGTCCAGAATGGAGGTCAATGCGCCTTTGGGATTTTCACTTAACAGGCCGTAACGGAAGAAGCAATGGCCCGCATAGCTACGCTTGACAGAAGCGTAACGAAGCTGATCCCCCATCACGGAGCCATCCTCAAAGCCGACCTCGCCTTCGCCCACCTTATAGAGGGCCATGCCGATATAAAGCGGCATATTATGGCGGGTGCAAAGCTCATCCCACCAGTCCACCAGCACGTCAAAGGGGGCGGCGGTATGCTGATTGGTCCAATAGATCTGGGGGCAGATATAATCCAGCCAGCCCTCCTCGACCCATTTTTTACTATCCGAAAAGATGGCGGCGTAGGAGCTCATGCCACGTGTATCGCTACCGGCGGGATCGATCCATTTATTTGCCCAGATACCAAAGGGACTGATGCCGAATTGCACCTCGCTGTTGATGGATTTGATCTCTTTATAGACCGACTCCACCAGCTGATCCACCGAATTGCGGCGAAAATCCGCCAAGGAAAGGCCGTTGCCGTACTTGGCGTAGGTAGTGCTGTCGTCAAACCCGGTAAGGTCGTAGGGGTAAAAATAATCGTCGAAATGGATGCCGTCAATATCATAATTTCGCACCAGCTCGGTCACGCCGCTCAGAATAAGTTTGCGGGCCTCCGGCAGGCCGGGGTCGTAATAAACGCCGGTCTCGCTGGTAATAGTGTACTCGGGATGCAGTACGGCAGGATTATCTGCCGAAAGACCCTCCCACACCTTACTCCCCGAGCCGATCCGGTAGGGGTTGATCCAGGCGTGCAGTTCAATTTCAGCGTTATGAGCCGCCTTCACAAAATAGGCCAGCGGGTCAAAGCCATCGGCAGGGGCCTTGCCCTGCTTACCGGTTAGATAGATACTCCAGGGAAAGACCTCGGAGTTATACAGAGCGTCCCCGTTGGGACGGACCTGGAAAAAGACGGTGTTCAGGCCGTAGAGACGGCAGTTTTCGATGATCGCGTCGATCTCGCTCTTCATGGACGCCACCGAAAGACCCATACTGGAGGGATAATCCAGGTTCCCGATGCTGGCCACCCAGCAGGCGCGGACCTCCCGATCCTCCTTAGCGGCGACCTCCTTACAGCCGATAAACGAAAAGGCGTTCACAAAGGAAAAGACTGCGATCAAAATAAAGCTTATCCATTTTTTCACACAATCATCTCCTTTCTTCTATGCAAAAAGTCTTATACCATAAGTATAAGACTTTTTGTGGGTTTTTAGAACCGGTTCGGCTCGGTATCCTCCTCGGCGTAGCCGAGATTGTTGTAAAGGTCCACAAATTTCTGATGGACGCCCTCTTCTTTGTATTCATAGGCGATCTGATCGTAAAAGAGGATATCCTCGTTGAGGATCACGTGGTGCTCCCGCTCCCCGCCGATAATGATGATCATGGAAAATTCGGTGATGGGGTGCGGCTCATCGGAGCCTGCGCGGTAAACGGGAAGATTGCGGATCTCCTCGCAGATGAGCTGCATATCAGCAGAGTCGGTGATCACCTTATGACGAAAATAAGAGCCAGGCTCGTCCTCGTAATGGTATTCGCGCTGGATCTCCACGCTCTCCACCTGCTCCTGGGGCAGATAAAAGGTATCACGGTCCACCTTGAAGCTACAGCCGGAGGTCAATACTAAAATTGCGGCAAGAGCCGCTGCAAGCCATTTTTTCATGCATTCTCCTCCTCTGCAAGGGCGCCGGTGGAGGAGGCCAGGATCGACCCACTCACGGCGTCCACCGTGCATTGATAAACCACATCGTTGAGCATCGAAATAAGGCGCACCTCATACTGCTCCATTCCGCCGGGAGCGCTCAGCATGATCTGCACATAATCGTAATGAAAATCCGTATCATTGCTGAAAGTATGAACGCTAAGCGTGATCGCCTTTCCGCTATCCACCGGGAGGGTACCGGCATCAAAGGCCCCGCTTTCCTTGACCAGACGGTACGGAGTGAGGCCATCCTCCTCGTAGCGGGCAACAGAAAACCGCTCCACGTGGCCGGTCTTGGAATTCACCTCGGCCACGGTGATATCGGAATAGGACACCTCGGAAGGAGCCTTATCGGTATAGTAAAGCTTTACCGAACCGTTACCGTCGCTGTTTAAGATCAGCTCGATGCCATAAAGAGAAAGATCCTCTTGCTTTTTATTTTTCAAATAATCCTTCATCGCGCTTGCGATGGCCACCGCTGTGTTGGTGGTCTTCCCGAGGCTTTCTTCGCTCTCGATAAAATCACCGATCACCGGGATGGAGCAGGAGGCCGCCGAAAGCAGCATCATCACCGCCATCAGCAATGCTAAAACCTTTTTCATAACGTTCCCCTTAAGCAAACACGAACAATCCGAACCTGATTTTAAGGGGCGGATCTTCGCCTTTGCCGTGTTAAAATACTCGTCCATCCGACAGGATGAACTGCGTTTTGTGCCTTGCAAATCCAAAAATCCGCTCCCTTAAAATTCTTCGACCTTAAAATGAGCAGAATTTCGGATGATTTTTGGTGCGGAGAAGTTTGCAAGCTGGCGCCTGCAAACCTTCGACAAGCCGAAAAGCGCCGAAATCATACCATTTTAGGCAGGCTCGGATTATTCGTGTTTGCTTATAAGCTATAAAGATAGTCGATTTCCTTTTGGGTCAGGGCGCGGTACTGACCGGCGCGCAGGGTGCCGATAGAAAGAGCGGCCAGCTTGTCCCGCTTCAGGCGAAGGACCTCCAAGCCCAGTGCCTCACACATCTTACGGATCTCACGGTTCTTACCTTCGTAAAGGGTAAGATAAAAGACGGTGCGATCCTCTTTGGACTCCAGGATCTCGATCTCGGCAGAGCGGGTGGTATAATCATCCTCGGCGATATAAATGCCGCGCTCAAAGGCCTTGATATGCTCACGATTGATAGCGCCCCGCACGATGACCCGGTAGGTCTTGGGGATATTATTCTTGGGGTGGGTCAGTTTATTAGCAAGAGCCCCGTCGTTGGTCAGCAACAGCAGACCCTCGCTATCCTTATCCAGCCGCCCGACGGGATACAGGCGGACCCGCTCCTTGGCAATGAGATCGGCCACGCACTTACGGCCCTGCTCATCGCTCATGGTGGTAACGTAGCCACGGGGCTTATACAGCATCAGGGTGATCTTATCACGGGTGATGGGCTTTACCACCTTACCGTCGATCCGCACCAGATCCTTGCTTCCGTCGGTCTTATCGCCCAGCCGGACCGGGCGTCCGTTGAGGGTGACTCTCCCCTGCTCGATCATTGCCTCGGCGGCGCGGCGGGAACAGACCCCACAATCGGCAATATACTTTTGAATTCTGATCAATTTTTCTTGCATAATATACTCTCTTTATATTTATTTCTTTTATTGTACCTTCTTTTTAGTCGTTTTTCAAGAATAATCGGTGAAAAAATCGAAATATTCGGGTAATAAACAATTCTTTTTTGACCTGCACCTCCACCGTCTCTGCCAAAACCAACGGGGATTCGCCGATTTTTGTACCGTGATACCAAAATTCCGCCGTTCCTACCACGGAGCCCGCCGCTTTATTCCCGTAGATAAAAGGACTCGAAAGCACCCGCACCGAAGCACCGCCGTCGTATTCAAAAAGATGGGCGGTCACCTCATCGCCGTTCACGGCGCGGACCGTTCCCCCACCGGCAATCGGCAGGTCGGTGGAAAAGCCTGCTTTTTCGGCTAAAGTGACCTCAGAAAGGACGGCAAACCATTTTTCATAGGCGTTGGTGTGGAGGTTCCAATCGTCTCGCCGCCCTAAGGTCACGCAGATCAAGGGCGCACCCTGCCGCTGAGCCACCGTCACCAGGCAACGCCCCGCCTCCATGGTATAGCCGGTCTTACCGCCGATGCAATCGGGGTACAGTGACAGCAGGCGGTTGTGATTGACCACCGTTTTTTCACCAATGGTATAGCGTTTTGCGGCAGTTATGGTGCAAAAATCCTCGTTCTTCATCGCCTCGGCCATGATCAGCGCCAGTTCCCGAGCGGTGGTATAATGCCCCTCGGCGGAAAGGCCGTTAGGGTTAGCAAAATGGGTGTCTTTTAACCCCATTCCTGCCGCTTTTTCGTTCATTTTTTGCACAAAATTTGCAGTATTTTCCCCGCCCGCATACCAGGCCAGCGCCACGGCGCAATCGTTGGCGGATTGCAGCATCAGGGCATACAGCAGCTGCTCTACCGTATACTCCTCCCCCGCCTTGACGTAAAGCGAGGAGCCCTCGACTCCGGCAGCCTCGGTGGGGATCTGTACCTTTTCCTGAAGTCCCACCGTTTCCAGCACCACCAAAGCGGTCATCACCTTGGTGGTGCTGGCCATGGGAAGGCGGTCGTTGCCGTTTTCCTGCTCCAGCACGTCCAGGGTCACGCCGTCCAGCACCAAAAAGGCGCCACCCGACGCTGAGGCAGCAAACGGCAGGGTCAGCACTGTGCCTATAATTAAAAATAACGAGATCCACTTTTTCAAAAAAATCACCCGCCCCATTATACGGGCGAGTGATCGATATTATGCTGATTAAAGCTCTTCTTTTTTCTCTTTGACCAAGGCGGTAAGCTTATCCACCACGTCAGGGACCATATCCACCAGTTTATCTACGCTGTTACTGCTCTCGGCCACCGGGAGCATCCGGATATTTTCGCCTTTGACCACCAAAAAGCAAACGGGAGTCACCTTAACGCATCCGCCGGCACCGCCGCCGAAATGCTCGTTCTGCGGGTTGGCACCAAAGCCGCTCCCGCCCCCTGCAAAGCCGCAGGTGACCTTGGAAATGGGGATCAGGGTAATATCCTCGTTGACCTTGATGGCATCGCCGATGACGGTATCCACATCCACCAACTTACGGATGCCCTCCAGGGCACCGTTTAAAACGTTTTGCGCTTTATTTTCCATACTTCAATGCTCCTTTAAAGAAGTTAATATTAGTATACCATCATTCAACGGATAAATCAACATTATTTTCCACTTCAGTCGGTTGCTCGGTGTTCAGCACGTCGTCAAAGGTCTGCTGACCCTCCACCTCGTCGCCGGGCAGTTCCAGCCGGGGCAGTTCGGGAAGCTGATCCAGAGACTGCAGGCCAAAGCAACGCAGAAAGTCGTGGGTGGTGCCGTAAAGCCAGGGTCTGCCGGGAGCATCCAGGCGGCCCTTTTCTTCGATCAAGCCCTTTTCTACCAGGGCGTTGATGCCGTAAAAGCAATCCACGCCGCGGATCTGCTCCACGTAAGCCTTGGTGACCGGCTGGTTATAAGCCACGATGGACAAAATTTCCAAAGCCGCATTGGAAAGGGGCGTATTACGCCGATGGTCCAGTGCCTTTTTGGTGATCTCACCGTAATAACGGGAGGAGCACATCTGATAGCTGTTATCCAACGTCAAAATATCAAAGCCGCGGTTTTCTTCACGGTAGCCCTCACGCAGTTCCTCGATGATCATATCCACCCGTTCCTGCTCGATCTCCAGTACCTCGGCCAGCTTGCGCTTTTCGATGGGTTCCCCGCTGGCAAACAGGATGGATTCCACCGCGCCGCTCATATAATTTAATTCCATAATTCTCTCCTATTTCTTTTTCTTAAAGGTCAGATACAGATCGTCGCTACGGTTTTCCATCTCCACGTGCTTGGACTTGGAAAGCTCCAGCACCGCAAGGAAGGTCGCCACGATTTCGGACCGGGAACGGGCCGTCTTAAACAAACTGCGGAAGCTGCAGGTGATCTGCCGCTTGAGGGTACGCAATACCCCGATGATGCGTGCAGGGACACTTGCCACCGGGTGACCCACGATACCCGCAAAGCTCTTCAGCGGCGGGGGCAGGGCACGGTTACTGCGGCGCAGTACGTTGCGGTAGGCCTCGGTCAGCACGTCCGTTTCGTAGGAAAGCTTATGGATCTTATCAAACTCCAGCTGTTCGGTGCGGCGAACGTAGGTGATCCCCGCGTTTTCACGGTTTTTACGCATGGGGTCAATGACCGCCTTATACCGTTTATATTCTGCCAGCGCTTCGGCCAGGCTCATGCGGGGATCTTCCTCTTCGCTCTCAGCCTTAGGCAACAGCATCCGGGATTTGATCAGCATCAGCTGTGCCGCCATTTCGATAAACGCGCTGGAGACCTCAAGATCCATCTTCTTGAGGTCTTCGATATAGTCCATATATTGCTCCAGGATCAGCGAGATCGGGATATCGTAGATCGATACCTTATTCTTAGAGATCAGGTGCAACAGTAGCTCTAAAGGTCCGTCGAAGACCTCCAGAGAAAACTTCAATTGTTCCATTTACCCACCTATTTTTTCGAAAAATTACGCTAAAAACCAAAAGACCAGCGACCACAGGCGCAACAGTAAATTGACCGTAGTGCTCTGCACAGTGCCGATGACGGTGCCGAAGATATCGGGGATGCCGATATAACGGGGCAACAGCAACAGCGCCATAAAGATCAGCTGGACCGTATTCCCATGCCGTGCCATAAAGGAGGCGAAGCCGGGGGCAAAGTAGCTGACCACCCGGGAGCCGTCCAGGGGATGCACCGGGATCAGATTAAACACCGCCAAGCTGATATTCAACAGGGTCATATAGTAGAAGAATATGACCAGGAACATCGGCAGACCCAGGCTACTGCTCAAAAAGTACAGCAGTGAGGAGACGACGCAGAGGATCAGATTGGAGATAGGGCCTGCGATGGCGGTGTACATCATTCCCTTGCGGGGATCTTCAAAATACATCGGATTGACCCGTACCGGCTTGGCCCAGCCAAAATGCACCAGCAGCATCACCACAAAACCCATAAGGTCAATATGGCGCAAGGGATTCAGAGAAAGACGGCCGTCCTGCCGCGGGGTAGGATCCCCAAGTTTAACCGCCACGAAAGCATGGCAATACTCGTGTACCGTCAGCGAGATCACGATCGCCGGGATCAGATACAGAAAATCGTAAAGACTCGGCAAGATACTGACTAAAATATCATTCACTTTGCTCACCGTCCGCAATGCGGGTCATCTCTTCTACCAGAGCCTCTCGACCCAGCTTCGTTTTAGAGGAAAAGGCCAGAATACGGCCGGGGTGATAGTCGGCGTAGACCTCCTCCAACGCTGCCAGATTCTCTTGCACGGCGGTTTTGGAGAGCTTATCGGCCTTGGTAGCCACCACCCAGTAAGGGATGCCGACCTCCTCCAGGTAATCTGCCATTTCCAGGTCGGCCTCGCTGGGGCCGTGGCGCAGATCCACCAAAGAGATGGCCAGCTTTTTATCACTTTCGTAATTGAAATAGGCCTGCATGAACCGGGCCCATTTATCTTTTTCTGCCTGAGAGACCCGAGCATAGCCGTAGCCGGGCAGATCCACCAAAAACAGCTTCTTATCGATCTCGTAATAGTTGATGGTGGCAGTCTTGCCGGGCTTTTCGGAGGTGCGGGCCATGGACTTTCTGCCCAACAAGCAGTTGATCATCGAGCTTTTGCCCACGTTAGAGCGACCGCAGAAAAGCACCTCCGGCAGGCCGTTTTGAAATTGATTGGGGCGCACTGCGGAGATCCGCAACTGCACCAATTGAAGATTTAAACCCATGCTTCCGTACCCGACTCCTTCTTACCGGCCTTATGGGGCGGGCAGACGAAGGTCTTTCTTTTTTTATCGGCAAGGCCCAGCACGTCCCGCAGTACCTCGTCGGCATGGGACACCGGGACAAACTTGATCTTTTCCCGCACGGCAGGATCCACCTTTTCGAGATCCGGCAGGTTATCCTTGGGAATATAGACGGTGGTGATACCGTGCTTATAAGCCGCCATGGATTTTTCCCGCAGGCCACCGATAGGCAATACCCTGCCGGTCAGGGTCACCTCGCCGGTCATGGCGATCTTATTACCGGCGGGCAAGCCGGTCAGCGCCGAGCAGACTGCCGTGGTGATGGTGATACCCGCACTGGGGCCGTCCTTGGGAACGGCACCCTCGGGGAAATGGATATGCAGATCCTTGGTCTTATAGAAATCGTAGCTGACGTTCATACGGTCTGCCACGCTTCTGAGATACGAAACAGCGGTGCGGGCACTTTCCTTCATCACGTCGCCCAGGCTACCGGTCAGCTCCAGCTTGCCGCTGCCCTCCAGCACCGAGACCTCAACGGTGAGCATCTCGCCGCCCACAGCCGTCCAGGCCAGGCCGTTGACGATACCGCAACAGCCTTCTTCATAAAGAGGCTCATCCTTATACTTTTTAGCACCCAACAGCGCTTCCAGCTGACCTGCGCCCACGGTCATGCTCTTCTTGCCGTTTTCCACGATCTCCAGCGCCGCCTTACGCATGATCTTACCGATGGAGCGTTCCAGGGAGCGGACGCCGGATTCACGGGTGTACCCGTCGATCAAAGCACGCAATGCGGCATCATTGATCTTGATCTGAGTACCCTTAAGTCCATGCATCCTGCGTTGCTTTGGAACCAGGTATTGCTTGGCGATATGGAACTTTTCCTCGTCCAGGTAGGAAGAAAGTTCAATGACCTCCATACGATCCAGCAAGGGCCGGGGAATGGTGTCCAGGGTGTTGGCTGTCATCATAAAGAAAGCCTGAGAAAGATCCAAAGGAACCTCTAAATAGTGATCCACGTAGTTACAATTCTGCTCGCTGTCCAACACCTCGAGCAGTGCGGAGGCGGGATCGCCACGCAGATCGGAGCACATTTTATCCACCTCGTCCAAAAGGATCAAAGGATTACTGCTGCCGGATTTGATCACCGCATCGGCGATACGACCGGGCATGGCGCCGATATAGGTCTTACGGTGGCCACGGATCTCTGCCTCATCGTGCACGCCGCCCAGGCTGACGCGTGCCAATTTCCGGTTGGTCGCCTCAGCGATACTGCGGGCAATAGAAGTCTTACCTACGCCCGGAGGTCCTACCAGGCAAAGAATCTGACCTCCTACCGCATTCAATGAACGAACGGCCAAAAATTCCAGCACACGGGTCTTGACCTCATCCAGGCCGTAATGATCCTTTTCCAAAATCTTACGAGCGGATTTAATATCCAGATTTTCTTCGGTATAGATACCGAAGGGAACCTCCAGCACCAGATCCAGGTAGTTACGAATGACCGCACCCTCATGGGACATGGGGGGCATTTTAGCCATGCGGTCCACCTCTTTATTGAGCTTTTCTTTGATCTCGTCAGAGGCTTTGAGGGCTTCGATCTTCTCATAATAGCCATCGATATCGTCGCCGTTTTCATTTTCACCCAGTTCGTCCTGAATCACCCGCATCTGCTCGTGCAGATAGTAATCCCGCTGGTTGGCCTCGATGGATTCCCGCACCCTTGCGTGGATCTCCTGCTCCATTTTGAGCACCTCGATCTCACGCATCAAGATCTCAAGCAAGGTCTCGCAACGCTTGACCGGGTCCAGCTGCTCCAAAAGCTCCTGCTTATGCTCGGGGGCAAAGAAGCATTGAGCGGTCATTTTATCGGCACAACGCCCCAGATCCTGCTCGTTGAAAAGCTCAGGAGAAAGCTCCTCGCTGATCTTGGGCAGGAGGGTTAGATAGCCGCCGAAGGTCTCTTTCAAGGTGCGCAGGAGCGCCTCACGGTTGGGAGCTTCGGCGAGGGCCTTGATCTCGGCAATGGGATAGACGATACCGATAAACATCCGGGGCTTCTTTTCCGCCTTCAGCAGATCGGCACGGGAAAGACCGCGCACCGACACACGGATGGCACCCTCCCCTACCCGGACCACCTGGGTGATCTTGGCAAGGGTACCGACACTGCAAAGGTCACGGGGGCCGGGATCGTCAACCGAAATGTCCTTTTGAGAAGCAATGATGACGATGCCGTCCTGCTTTGCGGCGGCATTGACCGCCGCAATGGAAAATTCACGCACTACGTCGAAGGACATGGTGGTGCCGGGCATCACTACGATCCCGCGGGAGGCGATCAGAGGATGCTGCTGTAATGTATTTTCATTTTCAAGAATATTGATTTCTGCCATGGTTTCTCCTAAAGGTAATTATAGATATACAGCCTAATTATACTAAATTTATTTATAATAATCAAGTCCTTTTCTTGAAGGTTTTGTGAATAAAAAAACATTTGCCAAGTGTCCTTGGGAACACTTGGCAAACGTAATCCTTTTTAAGCTTTAGCGAAGCTTCAAATAATCACCCTCGGCACCGTTCAGGCGGGTATCCTCCAGGGTGGTTATGATCTGGGGAGCGCCCAGGTAGGTGCGGGTCACGGTGGGGGCACACCACTCTACCGCATTCTGAATGATACGGCGGACATAGGGGTTATAGAAAGAATTGTTGGTTTCATGACCGGGCTGGAAGTAGAAAATCTTACCGTAGCCACGGGTATAGGTGATACCGCTACGGAACACCTCGCCAATATCAAACCAGCCCTGGAAGATCACGTCATCGGGCTTGGCAATATCAAAATATTCACCGTAGCATTCTTCGATACCCACTTCAAAATGCTCGGGAATCCCGGCGGCAATAGGATGGGCGGGATTGACGGTGAAGATTCTTTCATAGGTCTCGCCACGCCATTTCAAAGAACAGGTGGTACCGTTGAGCTTCTTAAAGATCTTTGAATAATGAGCAGAATGCAGACCGATAAAGCCCATTCCCTGCAGGATACGGTTATATACACGGTCTACGATCTCATCCTCTACGTTCTTATGGCCGCAATGTGCCCACCAGATCAGCACATCGGTATCGTCCAACAGCTCCTGGGTCAGACCGTGCTCCGGCTGATCCAGCCATGCGGTACGAACGATAACCTTATCTTCGCCCAACTCGCGAACGATCTCGGCAACGGTTTCGTGCAGACCGTTGGGGTGAACGTCCAGTGCAGCCTGCATAAAGCCCTTTGCACCGGGCTGTTCGTGCAAATATTCATTCCATACTGTGACCTTGATCATGACAAGACCCTCCGTTTATTGTTTTTTATGATTATACTATAAACTTCAAGGCATTGCAAGACCCAAATTTCACTGTATTGCACCAAAAATGCGCCAATCGCAGAGCGCCTGTGCCGTAATAAAGGCACAAAATAATGCCCTCGATATGATGAAAGGAGGAGACCGCCACCCCTGCCCAGACCGAAAGATAAGGATATTCCGCCATGGAAAAAGCACCGTTGCCCAACGCAAGATAGGCCGCAAGGGCAAAGGGGATCAACAGCATCCCCAAAGCCAGCGGTGCGGCACGATAAGCCTTGCCCAAGCTCAAGGGTTCTGCGAAAGCCAAAAGATAAAAGATCAAAATATCGACCCAGTTACCGATAGCGGGAAGCCCGTTTTGCAAGCGTACCCCCGGTAACGTGGCGATCAGCATAGCGATAAACACCGCCAAAAAGGCCGCCATCCACCAGCCTGAAATGCGGTGCAGTTCCTCTTTCGGAACCTTAAAAGCCATCAAAGAAACCGCCGCCAGCAGTAACAGCAGGGTAACAAAACCGTTACCGTCAAACACACCCACACTTACGGTATAAGCCACCGTCACGCCGGATAATAACGCTGTGAGCCCGTCCAACCAGCGCACCGGATTTAAGCGGTGAAGGGTGTAAAAAAGTACACCCAACGGAATCAACGGCAGAACAGCCATAAATGAAATATCACGCAGGATAAACCAGCCCAAGGCGGCGGTCTCACCCAGGATCAGCAGGGCGCTACGAAACAATTTCATAGTACCCCTCCCCTCTGATCCAAACCCGTTTCCCGGTTCCGTTCATAAGGTCACGAACTGTTTGTAGTTGTTCCACCGCCTTTGCGCTTTCAGCCAGCTCACCGGACAGCACAACCCCTTCCCCGGAAAATATATCCCCGGCATACTGGTCCAAGGCGAAAAATACCGGAAGATCCATTTGATCGTTTTTCAAAAAACAATAATGTTCAAAGACTCTTTCCAACAAAAAGGACTCATTGCCATGCCCCAGGATCAGCACCGAAGCATCGTCCGAAAACAGGCTCTCACCGCCGCTCAACTGAGCCCGATCGATACATTCCTGCAGTGTATTACCGCTTGTAACCACCGTTTGACGTTTACTGCCGATGGGCTCGTCCAAGGCGGGAACGTAAAGTTCAAAGGAGGCGCAGAGGGTTCCGTCCACCTCGTCCAGCGCAATACCCGCAACCTGTGCGGTGGACCGCAGTTCCCGCCTTGGAATACCGAGGGAGCAGGCCACGGCGGTGATCAGCAGTACCGTTATAGTGGCGTATTTCATGAGTAACGCTTTCATTTTTGTCTCCTTTCATCGACCGTAAACCGGGATTGACGATAGAGCATCCGCCAATAGGGGGTGCGGAAAAGGTATCCTGACAGCCGCTTTTTCGACCCATGGTATAAAGAAAGGGCACACCCATCGAAGAAAGAGAGGCCAGGTGGAGCAAGGTCCCCACCGCCATCACCGCCAGCCCCGGCAGGCCAAAGACGGCACCTGCAAGAATGGCGATCAGCCGCAGGTAAAAGACCGGGCCCTTCAGATCCTTGACCATCAGTCCCGTCACCCCCGAAAAGGCCACGATGATCACCATGGGCGTTGAAACGATATTGCTGGTCACTGCCGCATCGCCAAGGATCACCGCGCCCACGACGTTAAGTGCCAGCCCCAGCCCGGCGGGCATCCGGGAGCCGGTCTCACGCAGGATCTCGAAGGCAAAAAACAGCAACAGCATTTCGGTAACCGTTCGGATGGGAACACCCTCGGAGGAGGCCAACACCGTGTACAGCCAATGGGCGGGCAGAATACCGGGATTAAAGTTGACCACCGCCAGATAAAATCCCGGCAAGAAGACGGCGATCAGAAAGCCACAGTACCTCAAAATACGGCCGATATTGGCATAAAGATAGCTTTGGTAATAATCGTCGGGGCTTTGAAAGGATTCGGCAAAGATATAGGGCAGGGTGATGGCTACCGGGGAACCGTCCATGATCACCCCGATGCGCCCCTCCAGCAGCTTGGAAGCCAGTACGTCCGGGCGGGCGGTCTTCCCCACCGTTTTGAAGATGGAATAAGGGTGATCCCGCACCAATTCTGCCAGCACGTTGCCGTCCGGTACGAAATCAATATTGATCTTTTCGATCCGTTTTTTCAGTTCTGCCACCAATTCCGGGCGGGCGATGCCATCCAAATAACAGATAGCTAATTTATTGTTGCACCGCTTACCGGCAGTGGCAAACTCACATTTCAGATCCGGGGTGGCGATGCGCTTTTTCAAGAGTCCCAGGTTACCCATGATATTCTCGTTAAAGCCATCCTGGGGACCCAGCAAGGAGATCTCGGTCTCCGGCAGGTCGTTGCCCCGTTTTGGCATCCCCTTAGTATCGACAATGATGCACCGCGGCTCGTCTCCCACTAAGATCACACAGTCCCCGGCACCGATCTGGATCATGGCCTTTTGAATATCCTCGGAAAGCTCTACGCTATGGTTGCCGATGCCGCCCGCCATGGCGCCGGCGGCGGTGGGTTCAAAATTATAAGAAGCCAGACTGAGCAGTACGTCACGGTCGGTGACGTCACTGCTGACCATGGCACCGGAAAGCAGGGCGGCAAGCTTTAGGTCTGGGTGGTGAGGATTGCGGATGCGTTTGACCTTAAAGGTATCGTCTTTATCAAAGGCTTCGCGAAATTGCCGCAGATTGGCCTCGAAATCGTTTTTGAATTCCATTTTTACCCTCCTTCCCTTACATTATTGGCAAAAAAGGTAAAAAATATCCCCCTGCCGAAGCAGGGGGAATATTGACGATATTACTTACTGCGCTTTTTATCGATCATCCGGGAAAAGATCTTGATGATCTCAACAATGGGAATGATGCAGATAGCCAACGCCATGGCGATGCCATACTCGGTGAGATCCAGGTGGGCCAGGTTGAAGGCCTTAGCCAGGAAGTCCACCTCGATGACCAGAGTGGTCAGCAGGAAGGACAGAATTCCGGCACCCCACAGCCATTTGTTCTGATACTTCATGGTGAAGATCGAACCGTGGAGAGAACGCATATTGAAGGCATGGAAGATCTCGGCCATAGAAAGGGTGAGGAACGCCATGCTGGTACCCAGATCTGCGGCGTTATACAGCCCGGCAGAGATCGCCTCAGCATGGTGGAGATCCGCCAGCACGTAGCGGCCGATCAGATAGGAAGCCAAGGTGATGATGGTCACCAGAACGCCCTGATAAGCCACGGCAAAGCCCAGGCCACCGGCGAAGATGCCTTCCTTGGAATCACGGGGAGAGCGCTTCATTACGTCTGCCTCGGGCTTTTCCATACCCAGTGCCAGTGCAGGGAAACAGTCGGTGATCAGGTTGATCCACAAGAGGTGAACCGGCTGGAAGATTCCGGGGGCAAACAGAGCACCACCCAAGGTGGCGAAGAAAATGGTCAGTACCTCGGAGAGGTTGGAGGCCAGCAGGAACTGGATGGCCTTACGGATATTATCGTAGATCC
>CAYLIT010000001.1:0-25659 GCA_964383835.1 uncultured Eubacteriales bacterium | reverse complement strand
AACCTGCTGATTACAAATCAGCTGCTCTGCCTATTGAGCTACGCCAGCATGAACGCCGTCGTTCGTCGATAGCGACTCACGTCGTTACCTTAAATAGTATAATCACTTGAAGGCGTTTTGTCAATATATAATTTTAAAAATTTTGTTTTTTCTTTTAAAAATTGATTCAGCGGTAGTTTTCCAGCCGCACTTCGCCGGAGGATAACGGTACGATCGTACCGTCCCGACGTTGCAACAGCAGTTCTGCGCCGTCGCCGATGCCGATCACCTTCCCCTCGAAAACCTCGTCTCCCCGATGGGCTGTGACGGTCTTGTCCTGCAGGTAAGAGCGGCGGCGGTATTCCTCTAATATTCCGGGATCACCGAGGTCTTGATAAAGTTCAAAGAAGCAATGAAGGATCTCTGCGGCCAGCTCTGCCCGACGGTCGCAAGGCTCCTGTTCCAGCAATGCACCCGCAATATTTTTCAGTTCGCCAAAGCCTTCGTCGGGGGTATAAACGTTCAGCCCGATCCCCAAAACACACCACTCAAGCCCATTTTCGTTTGCGGCGCCCTCGGCCAGGATACCGCAGACCTTACGATCCCCCAGATATAGGTCGTTGACCCATTTGATCTTCAGCTCGATGCCGAAGACCCGCTTGACCGCTTGTGCCACTGCAACCCCGGCGACAACGGTGATTTTAAGGGGATCGGCGGCCTTGGGGCGCAACAACACCGAAAAATACAGCCCACACCCGGCGGGAGAGTAAAAGCTACGCCCCATTCTTCCCCGCCCGGCAGTTTGACGGTCCGCCAGCAAAACGGTTCCCTCCGGGGCTCCCTCGGCGGCCTGCTCCTTCAAAGCACGGTTGGTGGAATCAATCACCGGGACTGCCGTTACAAAGCAGTCCCTATTTAATCGGTTTTGAATTTCATTCACAAAATCATTCATCGTTTTTTCCCGTTAATCAAGCACGCCTGGATTGCCGCCAGCGGGAACAGCATCCCCACCAGCATCCCGGCCTTCATGCCGAATTGCTCGGTGGCAACCACCAAATTGCCCGGCCAAAGCATCGAAACGCAAAAGCCGGTCAGGGTACAGGCCAACAGCCCCAACAGCGAATAAGAGATGCCGTAGAGGGAGCGGAAGGTCAAAAACAGCACCGGTGAAAGATTGCCGACGATGGACATGGTAATATCCGCCGTATAGCAGGCCCATTTTAAGCGAGTGTATTTTTTTATGGTTGCTCCTATCATTTTTCTTGCTTTAGGATACCAAAAGCGGCGGGTTTTGTCAACCAAAAGAACGCGGTGTTCGGCGGCTTGGCGGAAAACAGGAAAAAATAAAATGCGGCGTGAAAAGCCGCATTTTATTCTTTTCTGTAATCTGTGCCTTTTTTATTTTGCCAAAGTGACGTATTTTCTTGCTTTTTCGGTAATAACCTGCCAATCCTCTTCAGCGATGGCCTTGCGGTCCAGGATGTTGCTGGCCATACCGAAGCCGGCAGCACCGGCGGCCTTATAGTCGGCAATATTCTCGGTAGAAACGCCGCCCACCGCCAGCAGATTCAGATGGGAAAGGGGAGCCTTCAGGGACTTTATATAGCTGGGGCCGAAATTCTCGGAGGGGAACACCTTGATGAAGTCGGCACCGTTCTTATGGGCCTGCTGCATCTCGCTGGGGGTCATACAGCCGGGGATGGACACCATCCCTGCGGCACGGGTAGCCTTGATGACCTCGGGAGCAGCATCAGGGGAGATAATGAACTTACCGCCCGCCTTTTGGGTCAGCTCTACCTGCTTTTCGGTGAGCACGGTGCCGGCACCAACCAGCATCCGACCCTCGAAATGCTTGGCCAGCATCCCGATGCGGTCGGCGATCTCTTCATCGGTGGGGTTGCCCTTGGCATCGTAGGTGATCTCCATCAGGCGGATGCCGCCTTCATACATCGCCTCGGCCATGGGGATCAGCTTTTCGCGATCCACACCGCGGACGATAACGATAACCTTTTCTTCTAAAATTTTAGCAATAGTCTGTTCTCTCATGTTATTCACCTCAACAATAAATACTTTGCAAAGCTTTTTTCATCTTCTCGATATATTCGGGAGCGGTGTTCTGAATAGCGGTGGATGCACAGATCTTTTCGGCATACCAATTGAGGGGCTCCTCGGTTACGGAAAGACCTACGTCGCTGAACCGATAGGGCAGCTTCATCCGCTTGAGCAGTTCACGGATGGGCTTTTCGTCCAGTTCCTGATAAGCCAACTGAGGCAAAAGCCCCACCGCCACCAGCTCACCGTGCAGGTAGGGCTTGGTTTCGTTGTAATAGCCCACCCGGGAAAGCTCGTAGAACTTATGGGCGATAGCACATTGGTTGGAGCCCTTGGAAATACCGCTGATCACACCGGTCACGGCAATGGCGTCAAAGATCATCCGCTGGAAGCGGGCAGTGATCACACCCTGTTCCATATCCTCCATGGCACCGTCGGTATAGAGTTCAAATTCACGATAGGTCTCTTTGGCCAGGGCGAAGGCCATATCCAAACCCAGTGTGATCTCAAGAGGAGGTACCTTGTAGACCCGGTGGTTGATCTCGATCATCTTAGCCATGGCGTCCATTACACCGGCGCAAAACAGGCGGGAGGGCTGACGGATCATGATATTCAGATCCACGATCACCGCATCTACCTCGCGCATCAGCTTGATCGAGCCGATGGTGGCACCGGTATCCCGCTCGTACATCACGCTCAGGGGCGTGACCGCCGCACAGGTTGCAGAGGAGGTGGGAATATTGATCAGCCGCACGTTGGCACGCTCTGCCACCAGCTTGGACTCGTCCATCAATACACCGCCGCCAACGCCTACCAACAGGTCGAAGCCGTTTTCTTTTATGTAAGCCGCCGTTTCATCGGCATTTTCCAAACAGCAGGTGCTGTGGAACAGCATGAACTCGTGGGGGAAATCCCCTGCCGCCGCGCGGATCTGCTCGCCGGCGACTTTATAACCGTTCTCTCCGCAAAGGATCAGCGCCTTGGTGCCGAACCGCTCCAGCTCGATCCGCAGATACTTTTCGATGGCGCCCGTCTCTTGCAGATAGCGGCCACAACCGAACTTGAATGCTACATCGCTGTTAACTGCCATTTTTTTGCTCCTTTTCTCTTGTTTTTTCTTCATTATAGCAGTATAATGACAATAAGACAATTAGAAAAATTGCTTCAAACATAATAATTATTGCGGAGAATTGCCATGCTGATCAATGGATATTGGGGAGAAAGCCCCGCCGAAAACAACATTATCACCGATAGCTGCGGTCATATCTATACCTTTCACGGACGGGAGATCAATCGTCCGGAGGGACGTCCCAACTACCTTTTGCTTTATATCCACCGTGGGGAGGTCTGCTTCTTTCTGCACGGCAAAGAGGTACATGCCCGGTCCGGTGATTTTATCCTTTATGCTCCCGGCGAGGAACAGCACCATATTTACGAATCCAATCGGTCTGGCGAATTTTATTACCTGCACTTCACCACCCAAAACTCCGATTATCTGAACATTTTGGGGATGGAAACCTCCGTTTTGTATCACAGTGAGCCCTCGGCAGATACCGCCGACCTCTTCGAGCGGATCATCCGGGAACTGCAGCTGCACCGAAAGGACTATCCCCGAGCCTGCCGCGCCTTAGCAGAGTACCTTTTTATTTCGGTACGCCGACAAATCTTTGAAAAAGTCGAAGTCCCCCAAAACCCCGAACTTTTTGCGGTGATCCAATTTATCCGCAAGCACTATGAAGAGAATACCCCGCTGGAAAGCTACGCCGCCATGTGTAAAATGAGCAAGTTTCACTTCGCCCGACTGTTCAAGCGGCAGACGGGAATGTCTCCCCTGGAGTACCGTACCTCGGTGCGGATGGAGCACGCCAAAGAGTTGCTGTTGCATACCCGCTACCCCATCGCCAATATTGCCGAACAAACAGGATACAGCTCCCCCGAATATTTTTCGGCGGCTTTTAAGAAGCAGACGGGCCTTTCTCCCGCCGCTTTCCGGGCGCAGAACAGAAAATAAAAAAAATCCATAAAAAAAAGAAAAAATATTTCATTTTGGGCTTGATTTTACGAAAAAACTATGGTATCATATTATTCGCTTTGAAAAGCCCATGCGCTGGTAGCTCAGCTGGATAGAGCGTCTGACTACGGATCAGAAGGTCGGGAGTTCGAATCTTCTCCAGCGCGCCAAATAAAAACACCACCCTATTGGGTGGTGTTTTTATTTTCCACACTTGCCGAAGATTTGAACCATTTTGCAAAGCAAAATGGTTCGTTGAGGCAGCCGCCCGTCGATAACGGGCGGACTGCCGTGTCTCAAAGCGTGGCATTTTTTCGTTCAGCCGCCGTCCAGCGGCTCGTAAAAACGCCACAGCGAAGAGTATCTTCTGTGCCGCTTGCTCTGTTTTCAGTTTCTACTTAAACAATAGACCCTTTCTACAAACAACTCAATGCCTCATTCAAAATATCCCCAAAAACAGACCAACCCCCACCCCAATTGAATTGGGGTGGGGGGTCTTTTCAACCTCACTCAAAAAAACAAATGCTCGATCAAGATCTTCGCACCGATTCCGATCAGGATCACGCCGCCCAGGATCTCGGCCTTTTCCTTCAGCATACCGCCGAACATCTTGCCGATGTAAACGCCCACGGTGCTGAGCAGGAAGGTGCAGACACCGATGATGCCCACCGTCAGCAGAGCTTCGCCGTAGCCATTCATGGTGGCGGAAAGCCCCACGCCTACCGCCAGGGCATCAATACTGGTAGCAACGCCCTGGATCAACAGATTTTTGACGGTATAGGGGTTGGTGCATTCCTCTTCCTCATCCTTTTTGAGGGCGCCGCGGATCATATTGATACCGATGCCCGCCAGCAGGATGAAGGCGATCCAGTGGTCAGCCGCTTCGATATACTTCATAAAATAAAGACCGAAAAACAAGCCGATCAGCGGCATCAGCGCCTGGAAGATGCCAAAGGTCAGACCGTCGGCCACCGCGTGGCGCAGCTTCAGCTTACCGCTGCACATTCCGTTGGTGACGGACACCGCAAAGGCGTCCATGGAAAGACCGATCCCGGTCAAAATCGCAGTCAAAATAAACATCATTTTAAAATCTCCCTAATTGCACTCCATGTATTTTCTGCCGTCTCAGCCTTTTGCAAAAGGTCGGCGGCTTTTTTATTAGTTTTATCCAGTGCCGCTTGGTCCACCGATTCGAATTTCAAATCCTCGAAAAAGGCGGCGTCCCGTTCGGTGGCGCTCTTCAACCGTTCCTTAGCGGCATCCAGCACCGTTTGGGCGGTATAGTCGTTTTCCGTCGCCAGTTCCTGCAGGCGCGCAAGATAATCGGCATAACTGCCCTTTACCACGCCCCGTCCCTCGGTGGTGGTGTAATACAAAACGTCCCCTTCCCGCTCGGGCAGACTCTCATAGAAGGTGGGCAGTAAAAACACCGCCTCATCCTCCTGCACCCACAGGGTGGTGTCGAAGAGATATTCTTTATTCTTTTCCGGCGGGATCCGCTCCCCGAAGGTCTCGACACCGCCCAGGACGCAGACCGTAACCGTCCGCTCCGGCATACAACCAAAGGGATCGTCGGTGATCTCCACCTGATAGAAGGTGCTTTTTTCGGCCTCCACCTCATAAAAGCTGATCATCCGGTTCATGGCAGAGGCGGCGGTCACCTTACCGGTGAAAAAGAAATGCCCGCCCTGCATCGAAACAGGTGTTTTTTCCAAAAGCTCAGCCAGCGTTTTTTCGCCGGTAGCCTTTTCGCCACAGCCGGTCAGTAACAGCAACAGCGCCGCCAGCAGGGCAATGCTCCTACGCTTCATCCTTTTCCTCCCCGTAAAGCGCCAGCACCTGACTGTAGAACAGCTTCTGACGCTCGTAAAAATCAAATTCATTGAAATACATACTGTAGGTCACGCCGGTGATCTCGGTATAATATTTTTTCTCGATCTGCTCCTTCAAAGTCAGGGGCAGCTGATAGGTGGCGGTCAGATCCAGCGCCACCGGACTGATGGCAGTTTCGATCAACCCCTCAAGGAACACGCAGGTGCGGCGTTCGGCGGTGAGCATGGTATCGGTCAGCCGCGCCAGCTCCAGGGCGGTGCCATAGTCGGTCCGCACGTAGGCGCGGAGCATCCGGGGCGCCCAGGCGTCCTCAGTGTCGTGGACCAGCAGTTCCATGGAGCGGATATCAAAGACGCTCATCCCCTCCGGCATCTTCAGCTGGAAGGTGGAAGAGCCGCCCAGCTCAAAATCGTCCTTACCGGGGGTGTCCAGCGGATAGGTCTGATAAAAATCACCCGCCGCATCGGAATAAAACTGCACCCGCATGGACATGGTTCCGTTATAGCCCAGCTGATCAAATTCCGAAAGCTCCGTATCCCCCATCTGGGTGGAGGAGATGACGTTTTGAATTTCCAGATTGACCGTCTCAACGTCTAAATAAAGGGTATCGGCGGCAGAAAGGCCCAGCGCCTCCAGGGCTTCCCGCTTGATCTCGGCGGTGTGGACGGTCTCGTGGCCGTTTTCGCAGACCTTCAGCACGTAAGGGAACAGCTCGCTGACCTGCGCAAAATAAGGATTTTCGCTTGCCACCTGCTCCAGCTCGTAGGAGGGTTGGTTCTGCGAGAAGATAAAGGGCTCCTCCCAGGCGTCCTGGGCCAGGAGCATCCGCTCACCGCCCAGCAAAAAGGAGATCTGCGCCCAGCGGCAATGCCAGGTGCCGTACTCCCCCTTGGCGTCGGGCAGGAGGGTCAGCTTATAATCGGCGATATCAAACACCGAAACGGAATCCGGCAAAATCAGCGTAAACTGATCGGTACTGCCGCTTTCAAAGTTATCCACATTGCGGTTCTGCAGGGTATATTCCATGATCTTACCGCTTTTGAGGGTCATCACCAGGTTCAGGTTGCCCTGATCCAGATCCACCCGTGTGGAATTCAGATTGTCTGCCGTGGCGGTCTGCAGGGTTACCTGGATGCGGTTGGTGGCACCAAAGCAATCCAGCGCCGCTAAAATGGGGTTGGCCCGGTTATACTCCGGGTCGGAAAGCCGCCGCACCAGCACCGCCTCGTCTGCCAGCCAGGAGCCGGAGAGCTTGCCCGAGGCCACCGTCAGCGCGCTGACCGCCAAAAGCAGACCCAGCATCACGTAAAGCCGCCGTGCATAGGCGCCTCGGACGCCTTTTTTGAACTGCTCCCGCCCGAAAAAGCGGCGTACCCGTCGCATTCCCCAGCGCAGATTGACCGAGAGTGCTTTTTTAAGGCGTCCCCGCCGTTTTAATTTTTTGATCCGTTTGAAAAATTTCAACAGTCTTTTTGCTCCTTATAATCGGTAACTTATATCATACCATAAAATTTTTAAAAAATATAGTGCCTTGGCAGGATTTTTTTAGTTTTTTGAATAATCCCGCTCCTTGGCGGAAAAACTATCCACACCGACAATAAAGGAGATGAGCATAATGATGAATAAAATCGCATTGATCCTGGCCATTATCGGCTGCCTTAACTGGGGGCTGGTAGGTCTTTTTCAATTCGACCTGGTAGGCTGGATCTTCGGCGGCATGGATGCCATCGTCAGCCGGATCATATTCGTTGTTGTGGCGCTGGCGGGCATCTGGTTGATCAACCTGTTGTTTAAACCGCTGGGCGACCACAGAAGCGAAGGATAAAAATAAAGAAAAAGAGGCTCTGAAAAAAGCAAAAGTTTTTTCACAGCCTCTTTTTATTGCTATTATGATGAATAAATGTTATTATTTTTATATAGAAATGCAACATTTTTCTTTCTAAGATCGTAAACCTAATAAAAAGGAGGGATGCTATGAAAACCACTGTTTACGGCGCGGCGCACTTTTGGGTGGACCTTTGCTGTGCGCTTTTGCTCTTTCGCTGCTTTCCCGCAAGCGCGCATTGGATGATGGCATTGCTCCTCTATAATTTCTGTGCCTTTGCGCTACAGCTTCCCTTCGGCATCCTGGCCGACCGACTGGATCGCAACGGCATCGTAGCCGCGTCGGGAATGATTTTGACGGCAACCGCCTTTCTTTGCACCCGCTCATGGCTTTTAAGTGTAACCCTTGCCGGGTGCGGCAACGCCCTCTTTCACGTGGGCGGCGGTATTGAAATTCTGAACCGTAGTGTACATAACGCCTTCCGACTGGGACTGTTTGTGGCGCCGGGAGCAATGGGGCTGTTTTTGGGCACCCAAATAGGCAAGACCACCTTCCCCTTATGGCCGATGCCGGCGATCCTGGCGGCGGGGGCGATCCTCTTATTATTCTTTGAATACAAGCCCTCCGGCAACGCCGCCCCACGGCTGCAGCTGCGCCCCGGCCTGCTGGCGCTGTTCGGGGTGGTGGTACTGCGCTCGTACCTGGGCTTTTGCATGACCTTCAGCTGGAACACCACCTTCCTTACCGCTCTGGCGGTGGTGGCCGCCCTTGTTTTAGGCAAGGCGGCGGGAGGATTTCTGCTGGATCGATTGGGTTATCTGACCACCTCTCTTTGCTCGCTTTTGGCGGCGGCCGCTCTGCTGCTGCGACCGGACTGGATGGTGACCGGTCTTTTAGGCGTCTTCTTTTTCCAGATGACCATGCCGGTGACCCTTTGGGCGGCGGCAAAATGCTGTGACGGCGCCAAAGGATTTTCCTTCGGCCTTTTGACCTTCGCCCTCTTTTTAGGATTTGTGCCCATCCTGCTGGGCTACCGCCTGCCGGTAAACGGCATCCTTTTGGCGGTGGGAACTCTTTTAAGCCTGCTGTTGCTGTACCTGGGAAGAAGGTGCGCCCGATGAATCTTTTGTTATCGCTGGGCATCTCACTGGCGGCCACGCTGATCATCGAATTGGGGCTGGCGTTGCTCCTCAAGGTGCGGGGCGCCGGTCTTTGGGTGGCGGCGGCAGTCAATCTGCTGACCAACCCCGTACTGGTGCTGATCTGGAACTTCTTCCCCGCCCTGCTCTTTCCCATGGAGCTCATGGCGGTGCTGATCGAAGGGTGCTGTTACCGCCTGTTCCCTGCTCACTTTAAAAAGCCTTTTCTATTCTCGTTATTATTGAATGTTGTCTCCTGCTCGATTGGATTTATCATGAACGGAGGGATCTTATGAAACGAATTTTAAGTTTGGTCATTGCAACGTTATTCTTACTCCAGGGTTTTGCCGCCTTCGGGGACGTGGTGTGGGCACCTGAATCAGATTTTTATGAATCCCACAAAACAGCCTGCTCTCATGTGGGAGGAGATTACTACTCCAACGGCGAAAAGGGCTATATTGCCCTCTACAAAAAGCCGGACGGCACCCTCGTAGATTATCTCAGAAACGCCCAAAAGCTCCATATCTTCTGCACCTACGAGGATTGGGGGATGGTCTCTGTCATCAACGGCACCTCTCAGCTCACAGGGAAATGGGTCAAGATGAGTGATCTTTACCGCATTTACGACGATTCATCCTTCTGCGAAGAATTTGCCGATGAGATCACCCAGGAAATACTGTCCCTGCCGGCAGAGACCGAGAAGATCTTTATCTATCAGTACCCCGGCGCCAAGGATCCGGATCCGTACACCGGCGAGATAACTGAACTCAAAGCCACCTCCCGCTATACCGACGCGGAGGGACGGATCTGGGGACGGGTCGATTATTACCGGGGCATCCGCGGGGAATGGATCTGCTTCAGCAGCCCCGATAAGGTAATCGAGCCCTTCGGCGGCGACCCCAACATGGAAAAATTTGAAAAATATGCGGCCGACATCCAACTGCCCGAGGTGGAATCTGACGCCTCTGATGATCCGGAGACCTCCACCGATCCGGAGCCGGAAACTCCGGTCGCAGATGTGGTGGAGCCCGATA
This sequence comes from uncultured Eubacteriales bacterium, assembly GCA_964383835.1. Lineage (GTDB taxonomy): Bacteria > Bacillota > Clostridia > Oscillospirales > QAKW01 > QAKW01. Next base: position 15,786 of record CAYLIT010000001.1, on the reverse strand, counting down.
CCGATGTAACCTCCCCCGACACTGGGTTGGAGGAGCCGCTCCCCGACAACGAAACGGAGGACAGGGACACCGACATGGAAGCCCCCGAAAGCGACGGTGCAACAGACACGGTCGAAACCGTTCAGCCGGAATCCCCCACCAACCAGGTCTTTTTGCCGGAGGAGCCGCCCCTACGCATTCCCATGGATCCTCTGTTGATCGTAGCCATCGTATTGGTGGCGGTAGCGGTGATTGCCGCCGTGGTGCTGATCATCGTCTGCTACAAGCGAAAGGAGAAATAACATGAAACGGTTTGCTCTTTTTCTTGCACTCTTACTGCTTTTGACCGGCTGTTCTTTGGAAGAGGTTCTCACCGAGCCGCCCCGGGCAACGGTCATCTGCGGGGATCAACAGATCAACGTCCAATCCGGCAGTTATCATTGGGATATCGGCCGTGACAGCAGCGTCATAGCCGACGGAATTCATCCTTTAGATACACAAGACGAAGCGGTGCTAACCGACCAAGCTACCGCAACCCTTCAATTCGGAGCTCAGCCCCAAAGTATCTCCGTAAAATGCTGGAGCGAGGATCAGCGGGGCAATCACCAAGCCGAAAGCAACTACGTCCAGATGAGCGGCAATGAGTTTCCCCTGCGGAACGGCAGTTACGTCTATGCCATCACCGCCTCATGGGAGGCGAAACGCTACAGCGGGAGCGCCACCTACGTGGTCGTCATCAACTCTACCGCCGAGGAGCCCATCCTCACCAAACCGCCCGCTATGACGGTAACCTGCGGTGATAAGACCGCCACCGCGAAGCTGGGGACCTACACCTGGACCTACGAAACCGAAGGAAAAACCGCCACCACCCATGCCGATAGCTCCGGACCTCTGGCGATCCTCACCCAAGAGGATCGGTTGGATTTCATCGAGGGCAAGGTTTCATTGAAGTTTGAGACCGCCCCCGACCGGATGGAATCCTTCTGCTGGTACGATACCGACCTTGGCAAAAACGTGGGCGGCAACGACATCACCGACTATTGGAACAGCAACTACCAGATGGACAGTGCCCCCGGCGGCTATATCGTGGAGATCCGCGCTTATTGGGATCGTGACGGCTACGAAGGAGAAGCACGCTATTGCTTCTATATCAACAAGCAACAATCTGAAAAGTAAAAAATACCCGCCATCGGCGGGTATTTTTTCTTATTTTTCGCTTATTTTGCAGTTCTCTTGCCCTTGTTGATCAACAGGGTATTGATCTTGGTGGTGGGCTCCAGCAGATTGCTGATGGAAGCATCGTGGTTCAGGGTATCCAGGATATAAGCGATATACTTGGAAAGATCCACGGAGCAGTACCACTCTCTTGCGAGCAGTTCGGGGGTGGAGTAGATGCCGTTGGTGGTGAACACCTTCTTGATATAGCCGTCCTTATAAGCCTGGTCGAAATGCTCAAGACCGTTGCAGAACAGGCCGAAGGTGGTACAAACGTAGATGTTCTTGGCATTCAGCTCTTTGAGCTTCTTGCCGAGGTCCAGCACGCTGTCGCCGGAGGAGATCATATCGTCCACGATGATGATATTCTTGCCTGCCACGTCGGTGCCCAGATACTCATGGGCAACGATGGGGTTACGGCCGTTGACCACGCGGCTGTAATCACGCCGCTTATAGAACATACCCAGGTCAACACCCAGCACCGAGGAGAAATAGATACCGCGGGCCATGGCACCTTCATCGGGGCTGATGATCATCAGGTGATCGGCATCGATCTCGATGTCGGGCACGTTGTTGACCAGTGCCTTGATCATCTGATAGGTGGGCATTACGTTATCGAAACCGTGGGAGGGGATGGCCATCTGAACACGGGGATCGTGGGCGTCAAAGGTGATGATGTTATCCACACCCATTGCCACCAGCTCCTGCAGAGCGGTTGCGCAGTCCAGGGACTCACGGTGGCTACGGCGGTGCTGACGACCTTCGTAGAGCATGGGCATGATCACGTTGATCCGCTTGGCCTTACCCTGGCAGGCGGCGATAATACGCTTCAGATCAGCGTAATGATCGTCGGGGCTCATGGGAACCTTGCGCCCATACATTTCATATTCAATGCTGTAGTTAAAAACGTCGGCTACAATATACAGATCCAGACCACGCACCGATCTCTTGATCATACCCTTGGCCTCGCCGCTGCCGAAGCGAGGGCAGGTCACCTCGATCAGATAAGACTCCCGCTCATAACCGCGGAAGGTGATGGTCTCCTTGTGCTCATTCTCGCGCTCCTTACGCCATTTGCGCAGATAGAAATCGATCCGCTGACCGATCTCCTCACAGCCGGGCATTGCGATGACGCCCATGGGGCCAACGGGAATGTTGATAAGATCCTCTAAATAATCCGCCATTTTTGCTTCCTCCACACTTCTTAATGTTTGGTTTTCCATATTATTTTACAATATAATACGCGCTTTGTAAAACCCTATTTTGAAATTTGTCAAAAAATTTCGAAAACCGCCAAAATATGGTTCAAAAACTGCAGGTTTTATGGCAAAAATTTCAAACGATAATGGATTTTCCCAGCGCGAAGCTATAGATCTCGCGGCGTTCCACCGTAAGACCCTTGACCCGACGAAGCGCCTCCTCATAAAGATCCATCTGCACCCGATAACGGCGGATCAGTTCCTCTTCCCGCTCCACGCGGTCGGTCTTATAATCCAGGATGACGGCGCGGCCGTCACGCACGCTGTAGCAGTCCAGTACGCCCTGGATCAGGATCTCACCCTCCGCCTCGGGACCGAACAGCTCACACGCGGGCATGGGGAACAGGAACCGTTCCTCCTTGCTGTAGCTTTCTGCCGAAAGCAGAGCGTTGAAGCAAGGGCTTTGGGTAAAGCGACGCAGTTTTTCAAGGGGGATCAGCTCCCGCTGGCTCTGCAGGATAAAGCCCTGCTGAACCAAGCGGTCCAGCTCTTTTTCGGGATCCCGTTGCAGGGCGGGGAAATCGCTGAACTGCAACGCCTGGTGAAGGGCGTTGCCCACCTCGTTGCCACGGGGACGGAACCGACTGACGAACCGGGGCCGGGCGGTCTTGATCCGCTCCTCCAATAGAGGCTCCGCCTCTTCGTCCTGCTCCCTGAGACCCTTCAGTTCAGAGACCGAAAGCTTGGCAGGGAGCCGTACCGCCGAAAGATGGGGATATTCCCAATCCAACCGGGTGCGGAAGGCGGCCCGGTCGAAAACGGCCGCTTGTTGCTGTTGCGGCGATTCTGCTTCGCGCTCTTCTTCCAATTCACCCTCGATCCAGGTGGCGCCCAGGGCCGGGTAATCCCCCTCGGGCAGACCGCAGCGGCGGCGCAGTGCGGCACCCTCTGCACTGCAGGCCATCAGGGTGATCAGCCAGGAGGCAAAGGAGGTGCGTTTTTTCTTTAACAGCCAGGTGGGGATCTTCTTTCCTAAGGCGACCGCCTCAGCCACCTGCGCCGTCAACGCCTCCGGCGCACCGTTGACCAGTACGATCGTTTTACTGACCGGACGGGTCAACGCCACGTAGAGCACCCGTTCTTCTTCGCTGATGCAATCGGCAAACATCTGGTCGGCCAGTACCTCTTGGGAAAGAGAGCGGGTACGCAGATACAGCTCGGGACGGATGTATTCCAGCGCCGCTCCGTAACGGCCGTGGAACAGGATCCGATCGCTCAGATCTCTGAGATTGATCTCTTTACGGCAATCGCCCAAAATACAAACGGGGAATTCCAGGCCCTTGGATTTGTGCATACTCATGATCCGCACGCTGTTTTCCTCGGCCTTCAGCCGGGCACCGCTCTCTACACCGGATTTGGTGAGCCGGATATGCTGCACAAAGGCATACAGCCCTCGATACCCCTCTTTTTCGAACCGACGGGCATCCTCGGCCAAAAGCTCCAGATTGGCGCACTTTTCGGTGCCGCCCTCCTCGGCGGCGTAGGCGGCGAACACCCCGCTCTCCTGATAGATGTGGCACAGCAGATCGTAAACGTACAGCGTTCCCGCCAACTGACGATAGCCCTCGATGGTATCATAGGCCTTTTTAGCTTTAAGGTCGGTTTCTGCCGCCTTGCGCAGATTATCATAAAGAGGGGTATGACGATGGCGCATAGCCGCCAGTTCGCCGACGGTGAACCGGAAATAATCCCCGTACAGCAACGAAACCAACGCCACGTCGTTATAGGGATCGTCGATCACCAAGAGGTACGAAAGAATGCTCTGCACCTCCTGCAGTTCAAAGAAACGGATCCCCTCGTTGCGGTTGACCACCGGAATGCCCCGCTTTTGCAGCTCTGCCTCAAAGATCGCCGAAGCGCCGGCGGCAGTACGCAACAGGATGGCAAAATCCCGATACTCTACCGGGCGTTTTTCTTCATCGGGCAACAAAAGCTCTTCCCGCTCCCGCACCATTTTTTCGATCAACTGAGCGGTATAGCGGGCATTCTGGAGGGTCGCCTCCATTTTTTTACCGGTGGCGGGATCCTCGGTAGGCGCCAGCCAATGAAGCTCCGCCCGGGTGTCCTCTTTTTGTAAAAATTCACGGCCGGGGATCAGCTCTTCCCGCGCATCGTACTCCACGCCGCCCAGCTCGGGACTCATAATGCCCCGGAACACCCGGTTGGCAAACCGCAAAACTCCGGGATGGGATCGGAAGTTTGCGTTCAGCTCCAACACCGTTTTTTCGGTCAGATTTTCATGGGTAAAAGCGGCAGATCGGGCCCGCTTTTGGTTAAAGATCTCCGGCTCCGCCCCCCGGAAACGATAGATACTTTGCTTGATATCCCCCACCATGAACAGGTTCTTCCCGTCTTTGGAGAGGGCGCGGAAGATGAGGTCCTGAGCCCGATTGGTATCCTGGAACTCATCGATGATGATCTCGTCGTAGTCCTGCCGCAGCTGCAGCGCCAGCGACGTGGGAACCACCGTATCGGTGGCAGGGTCGTAGGACTCCACCAAAAGCTCCACCGCCAACTGCTCCATATCCTGGAAGGTGATCCAGCCGCTTTTACGCCGTGCCCGGATCAGCCGTTCCCGCAGCTCCATGCAGGCGTTGAGATAGGTACGAAGCAACCGCCCCTCGCAGGCGATCCGCTCCAGCTCCTCCGCCTCGGTGGCGGTAAAGCTCTTTTTAAAGGCGCTGAACGCATCCTTGCACTTTTGACGGGCGTCGGTCAGCATTTCCTGGGCCGCCTCGTCCGATTCCCCTTGATTGAACTTTTTCCAGCTCAAGGTGCCGAATTTTAAGCTGTTCAGGGCGGCTAAAAAGGCGTCGTAATCCCTTTGTTCCAGCACCTCGCTCAATCGGCACAGACGGCGGTGATCCTCCTCTAAAAGATCCAGCAGTAAGGGCATCCCCGAAAGGGAAGGATGCCGCCCGGCCCGATGGACCAAAAAGAGGTAACGGGCCTGCAGTTCCTGCAACTGATGGGAAATATACTCGTAAAGACCGTCCTCGGCGAAGCAGGCGAACAGCCCCTCTTCCCCCCGCTCGTAGGGGGACAGGGTACGGCGAATATAATCCTCCGGCAAGGGTTGCTTTTCCAAAAAGCCCAGTCCGCGGATCAAAAGCCCCTTCAGGGTGTCGTCCTCACGGCCTGCGGCGTAGCAATCCAGCAGAAAACGAACGTCCTCGTCCTCACTGCCAAAAAGCTCCTCCAGCAATTCCTCGGCCTGCTCCTCGATCATGGCGGAATCGGAGGTCTCATCCAAAAGCCGGCAACGGGGGTCCAGCTCCAATTGCTCAAAATGGGCGGTGATCAGACTGCGACATATGCTGTGGATGGTACCGATCTGCGCCCCATCGATCAAGGTGCTCTGACGCATCAGATGGTCGTTCCCGCCGTTTTCACGCAGGTAGCCGTCCACCGCTTTTTTGATCTTTTGCCGCATCTCTGCGGCGGCAGCCTCGGTAAAGGTCATGATGATCAGCCTGCGGATATCCCCCTGCTGTTCTGCCAGGTAGCGCAATACACGCTCCACCAGCACGGCGGTCTTACCGCTACCGGCGGCGGCCGATACCAAAAGGGCGTCGCCCCGACCCGAGATGGCTTGCTCCTGACGGGGGGTAAATTGAATTTTACTCATGCTCTTCCCTCCATCCCATGGGATCCTCGGAATAGCGGCGCTCGGGGTCGCATCCCGCCCGATGGCCGCAGGTCGCCTGAAAGGTGCAATAGGCGCAGGCGTCGTGCCCAGCCCCCTTCAAGGGGCGGATCGCCGCCTCACCCGAGAGGATCTCCTCGGCCGTCTCACGGATGACGCATTCCATATGCTCCACCAGCTCTTGCATCATCTGCGGCTCATAGACCTTGGTCTCGCCGCTGTGCAGACCGCCGCTTTTCAGATAGCGGATACCAAAGTAGCGCCCGCCCTTTGCGCCGTCCAGCGCCGAAAGGGCGGCTTCATCGCCGTTGTAGGCGCCGTTTCTTTTATAGAAATCCCGGAGCTTTTCCTCCAGCTCCGCCGGATCAAAGGCGGTCTTCAGCACCGGAGTCTTGGCCTCCATATAGCAGGCCGCCCCGGGAATCGGGTCTGCCCATCTTCCGCTCTTCGCTAAACCGTAAAGATAGATAGGTAACTGAACACCGTCCCGATTGGTGATCCCCTTCAGATCAAATTTACGGGAGCCGGTCTTATAGTCGGTGACCTTCAGATAGGTCTTGCCGTCCTCTTCATAGGTGTCCACCCGATCCACCGAGCCGATCAGTTCGGCGGTGGCGCCGCCCTTCAAGGGCAGACGGACCCCTTCCAAAGAGACCTCCTCACCGTAGGGGACGTAACGCCCCTCCCGCAGCTCGCCCAGCACGTTTTCTGCCACCAGGCAGAAGAGGGACGTCATCCGGCGGTACAGGGAGACAAAACGATTGGTCCGGTTGAAATCCTTCAGCTGATCCTGCAGATATTCCTCTGCCAACTGCGCTCCGAACTGTTGAATTTTATCAGAAGTATACAGATCGTAATTGAATTTTTCTTCCCGCAACGCCTTCATCAGCCTTTCCATGCCGTAATGCACAAAGGTACCGATATTGGGCGCATCAAAGGTAATGGGCTGTAGCTCGCGAATGCCCATAGTCTTTTCCAGGAAATAACGGAAGGGGCAATCCTGGTAAAGACTGATCTGACTGTAGCTCAGCCGCAGGCGGTCGCCAAAGATGCGGCGGATCACCTCTTCCGGCAGGCGGTCGTCGGGATCTCGGGGCGGCAAGGGCTTCTCGCCCAATTCCGCCAGAATATCCTCCTGCAAGGAGGGCTCCCAGCCGATCAGCTCCCGGGCGCCCTCGGGGGTGAGGGCAAAGTCATAAGCGTCCATATCACTGCGCAGTATCGGCGCAAGAGAGGTCAGCCGACGCAGCTTTTCGAGGTAGACCGAGGGCAAAAGCGCCTCGCCGGTCATACTGAAAGCACTATGGGTAAAGGTCAGCTCCTCCCGGGCAGAAAACAGCGCCGCATAAAGGCGATACTGCCCCTGGAGGGTATTTTGCTGGAGGGTAGCGTTACAGGGAAGATCGTGGGCCACAAACAGGCGGCGCTCCCCGTCCCCGATCAGGCCGTTATCCCCCACCGGCATGGGCAGAATGCCCTGGTTGGCTCCCACCACGTAGAGGGAATGGACGTCCTGCAGGCGGCTGTGGGCCACCTCGCCCATGGAAACGGCGTCCAGGGTGGGCGGGGTAACGTTCAAGGCGGTCTCTTCCCCGCAAAGACCGATCAGCTCCTCCATGGCGTAAAGGGAGAGGGGCGCATCGCCGAACACCAGGTAGATATCGTCCAGAATGTCGGTCATGACACTGTATAATTTCAGATACTCCCGACTGAGGCGACGGTTTTGCTGGGTCTCCCAGGCATTTTCGCCGGCGGCACTTTCGGCCAGGTACCCTTCGGCGATGGCGGTGATGTGTTTTTCCACCTCAAAATCGGTCAAAAGCCCGTAGACCGCCTCGGCCAAGGCCTTACCGGTCCCGGCAGACGCCCGCTCCTTAAACCGCAACAGCGGCTCACGCAGGCGCAAGCGCAGCGCGTTCAGCTCGGCCAAAAGGGCTTTTCCCTCCTCGTCGAGCTTGCCCAGCCCTTTTGGATTCTGGGTCCAATCCGCGTCCCGGATCAGCCGCTCGCCGCTCATCTGCCACATGGTGCAATAATTTTCAAACCGACTGATCAGATCCCGGTCCTCGCCGCAAAGGCCGGTCTTTAAAAGGGTCAGCAGATCCTCCTGGCGGAAGTACCGCTCCGGGCTGATCAAACGCAAGGCGCTTTGCACGAAGGCAAAAACAGGCTTGCCCAGGGAGGAGCGGCCCCGATCCACAAAAAGGGGCACCCCGTATTTGGCAAACACCGTCTCGGCAATGGGGCCGTATTCCTCCAGGCTCCCCGCCAAAAGGGCGAAGTCCCGGTAGCGAAGCCCTTGCTCGCGTACCTTTTTGGCGATATCCGCCGCCACCATGGAAAGCTCCTCCCGGATATTCCTCCCGGTCATCAGCCTCAGGTGGGCAGGGGTGATCGCCGCCGGTTCTGCGGCGGCAAAAAGATGCCGCTCCAAAAACTGCAGATCCTCATACTGCAGGCGATGAGAGGGTCCCTCCAGCCGCAGGGTCTGCTGTTCCGCCTCCCCTGCCAGCCGCTTTAAGGACTCCCATTCTTTTTTCGCGGTATAAAACAGCAGGGAGTTGTCCGCCGGATCCAGTAACAGGGTGCAGATCACCCGCTCACTTTGGGCGAAGATCACCTGCAAAAGCTCACGCTGGCGGCCGGTAAAGCCGAAAAAGCCGTCGATCAAAACGGCAGAATTTTTAAAAAATTCATGCTCTGCCGCCAGGGCAGTGGCGGCGGCCAGATCCTCGGCGGCGGAACGGTTTTCCGCATCCAAAGCCGCCCGATAGGCATCGTAAAGCAAAAAGAGATCGTGGTATTTTTCCTGCCAATCCCGGCGGCCGCTCTCCTCCACCACCGGGAGAACCGCCTCACGGGTCAGGCCGGAGAGAGAAAACTCCGAAAACGCCTCGGAAAGGCGACCCACAAACCCCATGGTGGGGCGGGCCTTACGGTAATAGTGCAGATTTGCCTGCTGTTCCTGCAGCACCCGATAGATCAACGCCGTCTGCCGAGTGGCGGTCATATAACTGCCTGCCACGCCGCCGAACCGCCGGAAGATCTCGTTGCTCAGCCGCCGGAAGGAAACAGCCTTCACGTTGCCAAGGTGCACCCGCCCCAGCTCCCGCTCCAGTCCCATGGAGCTCTGCTCCGGGACCAGATAAAAGACCTGCTCGTATTGCACCGCGAGCTGCGGCAGTTGTTGCATCAGGGTCTCGGTCTTGCCGGTACCGCTGCGACCCAAAAGCCAGGTGATCATTCCCGTTCTCCTTTCGTTTTTTTCTGATTCTATTATAGCGGTTTTGGGGTGGAATGTAAAGAGAAAAAGCCCCCCTGTCACAGGGGGCTTTTAAAATCAATCGATACGGAATTGCACTTGATGTTAAAAGAAATCAGTTTGATCATATCTTACTTCAAAATGAAGGTGGCAAAAATGCCGTCGTGCTCCGATAAGATACGGCCTCTGGAGCGTATCAGTTCCACCTTATAGGTCGGCTTGCCCAGCCCCTTTTCATTGTTGAATATGAAATCGGTAATAGCGGGAGCTGCATCCTCGGCATAAAGCCCCTGATAGGTGGGGGTAACATCCTTGGGCGCAGCTGCAAGGCGCAGATCCTTAAAGGCCTCCTTCAGTACCCGATAAGCGGGACTGCCGATGGCATCGCCAAGATCGGCTGCGACCAATACGGGCAACTCACCGTAAGGCGCAAGCGCTTCCACGATTTTTTGGGCAAAGGCTTCTTTTTCTTCGCCGAAATGGGCGTTCAAAACGCAGACCTTCTCGCCGCTGATCTTATACTGCAACACGGCCAGGTTGGCCTGGCTGTCGCCCAAAGCGACCTCGCTCTTTTCGGTGAGCTCCAAAAGCTCTTCCTTCCAGAAGATGGGGTTGGTAAGGGTCGTGTCCTCCGCATCCTCGCGGATATCGCCGGTATACTCATCGGAACGGGTAAAGCGGCGCTCATAGACGTACTCAGCCTGCTGCAGAGCCACGATATCGGCACGAAGGCCGGAGATCTCCTTGCGCAAATACCAGGGTGCACCGGAAACTACCTTCTCCTGCAGGCTGACCCGCTGAGAATAGAATTTGATCTTTTTATGTACCTGTACCTCGGAATAAACGCCGAAGTGATCGGAGGGGAATTCGCCGTTCACCAGGTCATCCATCCTCTTGGAGGTGATGGGCTCCACCGTATCGGGGGTGACAAAGCAGAAGTCGATGGGCTTCAGATGAGCACGCTTCTCGGGGGCGTAGCCGTGGAAGGTGTTGCGCATATCGTTAACGGTAGCCGCATTCACGTCCACCAGCTGCTCGGTCAACTGCTTATAGCCCGGAGAGGTGGGGTACATATTGAAGTCGGCGGTGAGGAAGCAGGCATCCACCTTCATGGCCTTCATGTAGTTTAGGATCACCCGGCCGCTCTTGAGTTGGTTTTCATCGCCGAAGCCGTAGTGGGTATTGAAGAAGGCAACGGTAGTACCCTCCTGCTTATCCAAAAGCTTCGCCCACATACAAATGCGGTTATAGCCGTAGTTATCCCAAACGCCGCTCTCGATGCTGGGGGTGTCGGACAGCCAGAAATGACCGTGCTCCAGGCACTCAAAACGGGATTTTTTATACAGCAAGGGGGTAGATTCCAGGCTGTCCTTGGCACGGTACTGATTGAAGATGCCGTATTCCTCGCCGTAATCCCGCTCGATGCACTCCATCCATTCGGGGGTCGCCTCCTGGAAGCCGATCAGGTCGCCGTCGTAGCGTTCCAGAACCTCTTTGACCAGCGGAGCACGATGGGCGATGGAATAGATATCACTACCGCCGCATTTGATATTAAAGCTGATGATCTTCAACATAAAATCAGTCCTCCAGGATCACAGCGGCTGCGATGCCGTTATAATCGTTATAGTAACCGCGGCGGTTTTTAGAGATAACCACCTCGTATTTCAAGGCCTTTGCCTTTCTGATAAAGGTATAGCTGCAGATGCAGGGCTCCTTCATATCCTCGGCCATGCCGGTATAGGTGGGAGTGAAGTCTTGAGGTGCCGCAACGCGACGCAGATCCTCAAACTGCTCCCGCACCATGCTATAAGCGGGGCTTCCGATACGGAAGTTGAAGGTACCCGTCAAAATGGTGGGCATCTCCTCATAGGCAGACGCCTTTTCGAGAATTTCCTTTAATTCGGCCGCCTGCGCCGTTTCATCCTCGCTCAGTTCCACGTTGATGACGCAGAATTTCTGCTCGCTGACGGGTTTTTTCAGCACGGCAAGCGCCATTTTATCGAAGGTAGCCTCCTCTACCAGATCATATAAACCTTCCTTCCAAACGATGGGGGTGACGGTACCCTCCTTTTGGGCAACCATCTTAAAGGATTCGGTCAGACGAGCCGCAGCCTCGGCGTTTTGACCCTGAAGGGCGGCGAACTCGATGTCCTGACGAGTCAGACGACTGCGCACGGATGAGGGGCCTGCATTCAAGGAATACAGCTTTACGGGCTGGCGGATCTCCAGTTCAAAGTAAAAACCGTAGTGATCGGAGGGGAACTCGCCGTTCACCAGATCGTCCATCCGCTTGGCAGTAAGGGGCACCACCGTATCAGGGGTGACGAAGCAAATATCGATGGGCGCACCACCGGTTTTGTTCGGGTTATAGCCGTGGCAGGTCAGACGCAGATCCTTCACCGTAGCCATATTGGCGTCGATCAGATGCTGCTCCAGAAGCTTATAGCCGGGGCGGGTATAGGTCATATTAAAGTCGGCAGTCAGAAAGCCGCAATCTACCTTCATCGCCTTGAAGTGGTTGAGGATCAGGTTGCCGCTCTTGATCTGATTTTCATCACCAAATCCGTAATGGGTATTGAAGAAGGTCATGGTCTTGCCTTCCTGCTTATCATAAAGCTTAACCCACATACAAATGCGGTTACAGCCCCAGGTATCCCAACACTCCGCGTCAATATCAGGGGTGTCAGACAGCCAAAAATAACCCTTATCCAGGCAGTCAAAGCGGGATTTACGCCACAGAATGGGAGTGGACTCGAAGTTATTGCGGGAACGATATTTATTGAAAATCTCGTACTCTGCGCCGTAGTCCTCTTCAATGTGCTCCATCCAGTTGGGAGTCGCCTCCTGGAAGCCGATAATATCGGCATCATACTTATCCAGCACCGTCTTTAAAAGCGGTGCACGGTGGTCGATGGAGTAAATATCCTTACCCCCACATTTAATGTTGAACGTGATCAGCTTGATCATAAGCCCATACCTCCTTTATTTGTGCTTATTCTATCATAGGTCGCCGGAAAAAGGAACCCTTTTTAAGGAAAAAATATAAAAAAATCCGTGCAAAAATGATTAAAAACAGGCCAAAAACATGCAAAAAACCGTTAAAAAACGGCCCAAAATTGAACAAAAAATCTGTCGAAACCAAACAAAGCGAACAAAAATCACCTTTCTAATGCGTGAAAAGCACCTTTCTAATGCGTGAAAAGCATCTTTCAATTGTGTGAAAAACACCGTTAATTGCATGAAAAAATCACCTTTCTGATGCGTAAAAAACGCATCAGAAAGGTGATTTGATCATAAGAGTTTGGCTTCGATATAAAGTCCGCTGTGGTCGGAGACATATCCGTCATCCACATATTCTTCAACGACCTGATATTTCAAGGGCTGGATCTTTCCCGGCGAGTAGAAACAAAAGTCGATGATACTTCCGGGTTTGGTCTGGTAACTGGTGTAGGTAGGCGTTTGCAAATTTTCCAGATCGCGGTTGATATCATGGAAGCGGGCATACATCGCCTTATATCCGTCACTGTCCGGATTCATATTAAAGTCGCCGGTGCAAAATACCGCGTACCGATCAAAGGCGCCTTTCTCGACGGCCCGTTCAATGACCAACTCTGCACTGGGCACCTTCGGCTTACTCTGGGTATCAAAATGGGTGTTATAGAACAGGAAGATCTTACCCGTCGATTTGACCCGCAGCTTGACCCACACGCAAATGCGGTAATACTTAGCACCCCAGCTATCCGCCTTGCTCTCTACGTCCGGGGTGTCGGAGAGCCAGAAATAGCCGCCGTCCAGATAAGTGAACTTATCCTTCTTCCAGAAGATGGGGGTACTTTCCTTACTGCTTTCGGCACGCCATCTGTTGATATACTCGTATTCGGCGGAAAAATTCTGTTCCAGATAGGTCATCCATTGGGGTACGACCTCCTGCAGACCCATGATATCGGGATCATACTGATCCATGACCTTTTTAAACCGCGGCGCACGGTCTGCGATGTTTTTTCCATCGCCGTCGTTTGAACAGCGCACGTTATAGCTGACGATCTTCAGCTCATTGTCTTTCGTATCGCTGACCACCGGCTGGGTGACAGGATTCAGGGTGCCGGAGGAAGAATCCGCCTCCCCATCCTCTTCGGACTCTTCTTCCGGATCCTCGGGTTCCTCGACGTAATCCTCTTCCGGCGTTTCTTCCGGCCGGGCGGGAGTTTGCTCCGGTTGGGTCACAGGCTGATCTGCTTCACCCTCCTGCTCCGGTTCCTCCTGGGGCTTTTGCTCCGACTGAGAGGAGTCTTCCTCTTGCCGGTGCTCCTCCTCGGGCGTTTCCTGCTGTTGCTGATCGCCTTCCGACGACTCCTCTTCGCCCTCCTGAACGTCCGGCGTTTGGGTAGAGGAGGTTCCTGTCGAACCGGAAAGATCTCCCGTTTCCCAATCAGTCACTTTATCGGGGGTATCGCCGCTCAAATTCTGACTGTTCCCCTCCACGTATTCACCACTGGCAGCACCTTCTTCTCCACCTGCTCTTTTACAGCTTGTGCCGCCAAGCAACAGGGTGAGAATCAATGCCCATGCGATAATCTTTTTCATTATAATCACCTCATTTTCTATCATAACATAAAACACGGTGAAAAGCAACAAAAAACAGACCTCGAAAGAGGTCTGTTTTTTTAGTTCAATTATACCAACTGAACGATCGCCATCTCGGCACCGTCGCCACGACGGGGGCCGATCTTCACGATGCGGGTGTAGCCACCGTTGCGCTCCTCGTAGTTGGGAGCGATCTCGCTGAACAGCTTGTTGACTACATCTTCCTTGGTGATATAAGACAAAGCCTGACGCTTGCTGTGCAGCGTGTTAGCCTTGCCCAAAGTGATCATCTTCTCGGTTGCTCTGCCCACTTCCTTAGCACGGGTCAGAGTGGTCTCAACAGAGCCATTCTCCAGAAGATAGGTCACCATGCCTCTGAGCATCGCCTTACGATGGGCGGTAGGGCGGCCCAATTTTCTATAACCGGACATAAGGTTAAACCTCCTTGTTATACTTTAAATCGATTATTCGTCGTCCTTCTTCAGCTGAAGACCCAGGGATGCGATCTTACCGATCACTTCGTCCAGGGACTTTCTGCCCAGGTTACGAACCTTCATCATATCCTCTTCACTCTTATTGATCAGATCCTCAACGGTATTGATACCGGCTCTCTTCAAGCAGTTGAAGGAACGAACAGAGAGATCCAACTCCTCGATGGTCATACGCAGAGCAGTGATGGTGCGGGATTCTTCCTTCTCCACCATGATCTCGGCGTTCTTGGCCTTCTCGGAAAGATCGATAAACAGGGAAAGATGCTCATTCATGACCTTTGCTGCCAAAGATACTGCATCGCTTGCAGAGGTAACGGAATTGGTCCATACCTCCAGCGTCAGCTTATCGAAATCGGTGATCTGGCCTACACGGGTATTTTCAACCTTGTAGTTCACCTTGGTAACGGGGGAGAAATCGCTGTCTACCGCCAGCATATTAGCCTGATTTTCGGTATAGACCTTATTCTTTTCGGCGGAAACGTAGCCACGACCGTGGTCGACGACCAGTTCAATGTTCAACGTAGCCTCTTCACCCAAGGTGGCCAGAACATGATCGGGGTTCAAGATCTCTACGTCACTATCGGCCTTGATATCGCCGGCAGTCACTACGCAGGGGCCCTTTGCCTCGATGTATACGGTTTTTTGCTCGTCGCAATAGAGCTTCGGGATAATGCCCTTGATGTTGAGGATGATCTCGGTCACATCCTCCTTGACACCCTCGATGGTGGTGAACTCATGGGGAACATCATTGATCTTTGCTGCAACAACAGCGCAACCGGGCAGGGAGGAAAGCAGGATCCGACGCAGGGAGTTACCCAGCGTCAAGCCGTAGCCTCTCTCCAGAGGATCGGCAACGAACCGGCCGTATTCGCCGTTTTCGCCGATCACCTCGGTCTCGATCCGGGGTCTTTCTATCTCGATCATATCTAAAACCTCCTTATAATCTCACGCAATGTGAGTCCTTAATTCAACATCCTAATCATCATTCTTGCCTTAGCAAGAGAAGAGCCATTCCAAAGTAAATTCCTGCACAAGCCCGATCGGGCTTCCACAACTTACTTGGAGTACAACTCGACGATCAAGTGCTTCTCGACGGGGAGGTCGATATCTTCGGCATCGGCAACGCCGACAACCTTAGCGGTGGTGCCAGAGAGCTCCAGCCACTTCACGATAGCACGCTTCTCGTTTGCTTCAAGGATCGCCTTGATCTTGGTGGAATTCATGCTACCTTCTTTGATTGCGATAACATCACCGATACTTACCAAATAGGAAGGAATGTTTACTTTCTTACCGTTTACGGTAAAGTGCCCGTGGCGGACCAACTGTCTGGCCTCGGGTCTGGACATAGCA